>DUEP01000015.1 GCA_011176535.1 Anaerolineae bacterium
ACCCCCGCCTCAGCCACCCAGGTCATGGGTGCGGCCGCCCCTTCCGCCACCGTTCAGGCGGATCCCCCGACCCCTGGCCCCACGCCCACACCAAACCTCACCGCCGCCTTGCAGGAAGGCGCGACCTTCATGGTGCTCAACGGCACGCTGACCCCCCAACTGGCCTGCCGGACGGCGGCAGCCCTGGATGCCCTGGGGTTCCGCGTGGTCAAGGTGGGCAACACCTCAAGCCCCTACCGGGAGACGATGGTGGAAGTATACGCCGACCGGCCCGCCACCTTGGCCTACTTGTTGCCGTGGCTGGGCATTGACCCCTGGCGTGAAGTGTACCGCCTACGCTTCATGGCCCTGGGTAGCGGCGAGGCCGACTTCCACCTCATCCTGGGCGAGGATTGGGCCCGTTCCCATGAAGCCTCCCTTCCCCAACGCTGTTTGACCCCCTGAATCCCTCCCAGATTCTCACCCCTCCAGAAAGATGGTCGGCGCAAACGCGGTCAAAACCCGAGCCCCCGGAAAGGCCGGCTCGATCTGACAACGGCGCGGTTTTGTGCACAATAATAACTGACCGATCGGTCATCTATTTCGTTTCCCGGGACAGGAAGGCTCTCCCATGACCTCACGCCCCCATGTGGCTCCCCAGCGTCGCATGAGATACTGGATGCCGCTGCCCAGGTGTTCGCCCGCCTGGGCTTTGCCAGGGCCCGCATGGACGACATCGCGCAGGAAGCCGGGCTGAGCAAAGGCACCCTCTACCTCTACTTTCGCAGCAAAGAGGCCCTTATCCAGGCCCTGTTAGACCGTTTGTTCCGCCGCGAGGCCGAGGGGCTTCGTCAGGCGTTGGAAGGCCACACGCAGCCGGTGCCGCAGCGCCTGCGCCAGTTGTTCGCCGGGGTGCTGGCCCGGCTGCTGAGTTACCGCCCCCTGTTGCCGCTGTTCTATGAATTCTATGCCCTGGCCGCCCGGCATCGCTCGGTGGGCGAGGCCTGCAGGCCTATTACCGCACTTACGCCGGTCTGCTGGCCCAACTGCTGCGCGAAAGTATGGAACGCGGCGAAATCCGCCCTGGTGACCCCCACCGCCTGGTCGTGGCGCTCATCGCCCACATTGAGGGCGTGATCCTGCTCTGGGTGATGGCTCCCCAGGTGGTGGACCTGGAGAGCCAATGGCAGACCAGCACCGACCTGATGTTGCGCAGCCTGCTCCCCGACGGCGCGGCTGCACCACCTGCTCAGGAGACGCTGCATGAGCGCTTCGGATGCCGTACCCCGACTGCCCAACCCACCCCGAGGGTGGAAAGCCATCCCCTGGCGACTGCCTATCTGGATTTACCGCCTGGGCCTGGGCGGTCTGCTCGGGCGCCGGTTCTTGCTGCTCCATCACATCGGCTGCAAGACGGGCAAACGGCGCCAAAACGTGCTGGAAGTCATCTGCTATGACCCCCATGGCCCCACTTTCTATGTGGCCTCGGGCTTTGGCCGCCGCTCCCACTGGTTCCGCAACATCCTGGCCCATCCGGAGGTGGAGATTCAAGTCGGCTGGCGGCGCTACCGAGCCGTGGCCGAGGTCTTGGATCCCGAACAGGCTGCTGAGATTTTGCAGGCCTATGCCCAAAAACACCCCATCGCCTTTCGGGAACTGGCGCGCCTGATAGGGATTCTCGTACCCCAGGATGAAGAAGCGTTTCGCCGCCTGGCCCAGGCCATGCCCGTGGTGGCCTTTCGCGTCCAATGAGTGTGAGTAGCGAATTGCGAGTTGCGATCGGCGAAGTGCAAAGCCTCCGCACCTGACACCTGACACATGGCACATGACACATCGCACATCACACCCGACCCTCACACACCCCATGACCCACCCCATCATCCACACCCATAACCTGACCCGCCCTTCCGCCGGGGGCGCATCACCGCCGTGCGCGGCCTGAACCTGGAGGTCCGGCCCGGCGAAATCTTCGGCTTCCTCGGCCCAACGGTTCGGGGAAGACCACCACCATCCGTATGTTGCTGGGGCCTGCTGCGCCCCAGCGAAGGCGAGACCCGCGTGCTGGGTTTCGACATCCGCAAAGCACCCCACCGCATCCGCCCGCGGGTGGGCTACATGTCCCAGCGCTTCTCCCTTACAACGACCTCACCGTGCTGGAAAACCTGCGCTTCTACGGGCGGGCCTACGGCCTAAGCAACGCCCTCCTGCAGGAGCGCATCGCCGAGCGGGCCGAATACACCCCGCGGCAGGTGCAGTCCCCGCGTGAGCACACCATCCTGGTATACCCGTGGAAATCCCCGTGCCCAACCCCACCGGCCAACTCAAGCCCGGCATGGCGCCGTGGCCGTGTTTCCGTGAGGGCCAAGCGCTCGGCTCATCTGCCCCCTTCCCTCCCTTCGTAAGGGAGGGAAGGGGGCGGCTCCGGCGGGCTGAGCGGTAGCGCAGCCTCGCCGGAGCGGGGGGTAGGGAGAGATCAAACCCAGGAACGGCTGCAATGAAGTTCATCAGTCAACGGGCATCCCACCTCTCTGGAGAAACCTTTATGCGCCGCACCGCATTCCTCGCCTGGATCGCCTCTCTATTCGTTCTGTTCACCCTGTCCGCCTGCGCCAACAACGCGGCCTCCACGCCGCTGACCGCCTCTGGCTACCTGGAAGCGTACCGCTACCACTTGAGCGCTGAGGTTCCCGGCACGGTGGCCGAAGTGCTGGTGCAGGAAGGGCAAACCGTGCAGGCCGGCGCCCCCTTGCTGCGCCTGCGCTTCTCTGATGTGGAAACCGCCTTGCAAAGCCCCCAGGCGGCCCTTCAGCGGGCCCAGGCCCAGGTGCGCCTGGCGCAGATATAGCAGGAACGCCTCACCCTCATCGCCCCGGTAGACGGCACGGTGGGACGCCTGCTGATGGAAAAAGCGAAGTGGTGCAACCGGGCATCCCCTTGGTGCTGCTGGACGCGGCCCAGGTGCTGGAAGTGGTGGTGCACATCCCGGCGGCGCGGCTGGAGGAGGTGCAAGTAAGGCAAAAGGTCCGGGTGAGCGTGGACGCTTACCCCGGCGAAACCTTCCGGGGTCGGGTGGTGCGCATCGCCGACCAGGCTCTGTTCACCCCCAGCGAAGTCCTGAGCCGGAAAGCGCGAGTCAAGCGCGTCTTCGCCGTCACCATCCGGCTGGAAGAAGGCCTCGACCGTCTTCACCCCGGTAGACCCGCCGATGTGACCTTTGGGCTGTGAGCCACGCCGTCACGCCATGCGAAGGCATACCCCATGAGCGGGTACGACCCTATTGCTCCCATTTACGATCGCTATTGGGGCGCGTTTTCCGTGCGCCGCTTCCTCCCCGTGCTGGAACGCTGGTTGCTGCCCAACCCGTCTCCTGAAGCCTGGGTGCTCGACCTGGGCTGCGGCACAGAGGCCCTGGCCCAAGTGCTCACCCAGCGGGGTTGCCGTGTGCTGGGCATCAACCTTTCACCAAGCATGATCCGCCAGGCGTACGAGCGACTTCCCGCCGGTCGCGCCCTGGTGGCGGACATGCGCGCCTTGCCCCTGGCGTCGCGCTTCCACGCCGTGTATGCCGTCTTCGCCAGCCTCAACCACCTACTCACCCCTGAGCACCTGAACGCCGCCTTCCAAAGCGTGGCCCGGACCTTGCGCCCCGGCGGCTGGTTTCTGTTCGACCTCAACACCGAAGACGACTATCACCAACGCTAGTAGGGGACAGGCGTGGATCTCCTTGAGGACCTGGTACTCCTTTCGCAAGTAACACGCGGAGAAACGGCCATCGTCCGTGTCCACTCACCGCTTTCATCCGGCGTCCGAATGACCTCTGGGAGCGTACCGACACCCTCCTCCTTCAGCGGGGATATGCCTCTGGGGTAGCCCAAAGCCTCCTGGAAGCAGCAGGGTTCACCGAGGTCCGGTGACATACGCTTCGGGCCGGCCAGGGGCAACGATGGGTGGGATTGGCTCGCAAATCGCCATAACCCGCTTTTTTTCCTGTATAATCAAACCACCATGCCCGAACTGCCCGAGGTGGAGACCATCGCCCGCGCGCTGCGGCAAGGAGGCCGCGGGGCGGCGCCGGTGTTAGGCGCGCGCATCATCGCCGTCCAGGTGCTGTGGCCGCGCAGCGTGGCCGAGCCATCCCCCGCCGGGTTGGCAACGCAGGTCGTGGACGCCACGGTGGCCGGGGTGGCCCGACGCGGCAAGTATCTCAGCCTCCGCCTGACCCGCCTGCCCATCACGCGACACCTGGTAATCCACCTGCGCATGAGCGGCGACCTGACCGTGCTCCCGCCAGAAGCCCCCGCTCCGCGCCACGCCCGCGTGCTGTTTGCGCTGCACGACGGACGCAGGCTGGTCTTCAACGACCCGCGCAAATTTGGCCGCCTCTGGCTGCTCCCCGACCCCACGCCCCTTTTCGCCCCTTTGGGGCCGGAACCTTTCGATGAGAACCTGACCCCGACCGCCTTCCACCAACGCCTTCAACGGCACCGCCGCCGCCTCAAGCCGCTGCTCATGGACCAGAGGTTCCTGGCCGGCTTGGGCAACATCTACGCCGATGAAGCCCTTTTCCTGGCCTGCCTCCATCCCCTCATCCCGGCCAAGGCCCTCTCGGAGAAGCAGGCGGCCACGCTGCTGCAGGCCATCCGCCAGGTGCTGCGCGAAGGCATCGCCCGCAACGGCACCAGCATCGACTGGATGTACCAGGGCGGCAACTACCAGCGTTACCTGCGTGCCTATGGCCGCACCGGTCAACCCTGCCCGCGCTGCGGCACGCCCATCGCCCGCATTCGCGTGGCCCAGCGCAGCGCCCACTTTTGCCCTGTTTGTCAACCGCCACCGGAAGATTGAGGAGGCGTTCATGCAGATTGGCCTTTTCCTGCTCCCTGTTTTGGCCCTGGGCCTGTTGCTTCTGGCCCTGGGATACTACCTGGGCCGGGCGACCGCTGCCGACAGAAAGCCCTCCCCTGCCGCGCCACCCCAGGCGTCCCCTCAGGGGGACGCGGAAGAGCAAAGGGCCGGTTCAGAACCCCCTGCCGCGGAAGGCTTATCCCCCCAAACGGCGAAAGGGTTGGAGGTGCGCACCGACCCGCAACAGGGCCACCGCCTGGTGGTGCAGGTCGACGGGTTCGCTTACCTGCGCTACGACGCCATGACCGACGACCACCGTCGCCGCCTGCGCACCTATCTGCTGCAAATTCGCGATTGGATGGAAACCACCCGCGGCAACCTCCCCGCCACGCCCGCCCGGCGCGCTTCCAGGCCCGTCCCGTCGGGCCAGGAGATCCCCGTGCAGGAAACGGTGACCAAGGCCCAGGACATGGTCTCGGCCATTAACGCCATCGTCCAGGCCAAATCCAAGGCGCAAGGGATCTCCGCCGCGGTCAGCATCATGCGCGACTGGCGCGGCACCGGCGTGGTGATCATGGTGGACGGCATCCGCTACGATGCGGTGGACGACATCCCTGACGAAGAAGTGCAGCAGTTGATCCGGGAAGCGGCACGCGAGTGGGAAATCCTCCAACACGCCCCCAAGCGCGGCTTTAACCCCGGCGCGAACCTTGACCCCTGAACGGGGTTGCGCTTATAATTATTACAATGACAATGAAATATCGGCAACCTTCGGGGCAGGGTGAGCGGCCTGAGGCCGCAATTCCCGACCGGCGGTGAAAGCCCGCGAAGCCTCGCCAAAGCCACCCAGGCGCGAGGCCCGACCCGGTGGAATTCCGGGGCCGACGGTATAGTCCGGATGGGAGAAGGTTGCACGCCCCCTCCAGCCCAGGCAGGTAAGGAGAGGGGTGGTTGCCTGTGCCCCGGAAGCCCATCGCGCGGGGCTTTCGTTTTTAGGACTTACGCAGTTGAGCGTGGTCTCGCCGTGTACTCATGTCATGGCGAGCCGCCATCCTGAGCGAAGCGCCCTGCCGGGCGCGAAGTCGCAGGAGGCGGCGAAGCCATCCCCCGAACGGTAGGGGAACCCGCTTCGCGGTGACATAAACCAAAAGACCTGCGTAACTCCTGCATCTTGTTGGTCTCTGCCACTCCGGGCACAGATGGGCTCCGGTATGCGCTCGCCCCGAAGGTTGCGCAACCTTCGGGGCGTTTTTTCTCCTCCAAACGCCCTCTCCAGGGAAGACGCTTATGGATTTCGCCCACCGGCCTGCCTTCGCCTATCGTGCCATCCGTCAAGTGAGCCGCACCCCTGCTTTGCGGTGGGGGTTTTCCCTGGGCGTTACCCTGGGCCTGTGGTGGTTCGTGGCCTGGGCCGCCCACCTGCCGCCCTTCATTCTGCCCACGCCCGACCGGGTCGCGCGCCGCGCGTGGGTGGCCATCCAAAGCGGGGTGCTGGTACGCCATACCGCCTACACCCTTCTCGAGGTGCTCTCTGGGCTGGCCCTGGGCCTGTTGACCGCCGTGCTCCTGGGCTACCTACTCTCGCGGTCCCGCACCCTGGAACAACTGCTCTCGCCGTACATCGTGGCCAGCCAATCCATCCCCATCGTGGCCATTGCCCCGCTGCTCATCATCTGGTTCGGCAGCGGGCTGCTCTCCAAAGTGCTCATCGGCGCCCTTATCGTCTTCTTCCCCATGCTGGTGAACACGCTGGTGGGGTTGCACCATGTGCCTACCGAACTGCGCGATCTGATGCGCTCCTTAGGCGCCACCTCCTGGCAGACCCTGCGCTACCTGGAAGTCCCCGCCGCACTGCCCGTGGTTCTGGGCGGCCTGCGCATCAGTGCCACATTGTCCGTCATCGGTGCCGTGGTGGGTGAATTCGTCGCCGCGGACCGGGGCCTGGGCTTCCTCATCAACCTGGCCCGTGGACGCTACGATACGCCCATGGTTTTCGTGGCCGTGCTCACTTTGATCGGCATGGCGCTGGCTCTTTACGGGCTGGCCGTGGCCCTGGAGCGCCGCCTGCTTTCCTGGCAGCGCCACGACGCCTCGCGGGCGCTCTGAACGCCCCTTCGTCGTGCAGCAAAAAAGCCGATCGGGCGCGCAGGTCCGGGGCGATCTTCCGTGGCTCCAGTGGCGCGCATCCACCCGTCCATCCCGAAGCCTTAGGGCTTCGTTATCCCTGAAAGGAGGCTCCATTTATGCGCCAAACCATGCTCCTCGTTACCCTGTCTATGCTGCTCTTCCTCGCCGCCTGCGGGAACCAAGCCCCTGCCCCGCAGGCCACCTCCACCCTACCGGTCGCCACGGCGTCCCCGGTCGCTTCCCAAGCTGCCTCAGCCCCTGATCTCACCACCATTCGTTTACCCATGGGGTATATCCCCAACATCCAGTACGCCCCCTTCTATGTCGCCGTGGCTAAGGGCTACTACGCCGGGGCCGGTTTCAAGATTGAGTTCGACTACAGTTTCGAGACCGATGGCGTGGCCCTGGTGGGGGCCAACGAACTGCCCTTCGCCATCGTTTCCGGCGAGCAGGTGCTCATGGCCCGCGCACAGGGGCTTCCCGTCACCTATGTCATGGCCTGGTGGCAGGAATACCCTGTGGCCATCATCGCCCGCGCCAGCCTGGGGTTGAAATCCCCGGCCGACCTCAAAGGCCGCCAGATTGGCCTGCCGGGGCTTTTCGGCGCCAACTACATCGGCCTCATCGCCACCCTGCATCAGGTGGGCCTGAGCGAGGACCAAGTCACGCTGGAATCCATCGGCTTTCATCAGGTCGAAGCCTTCGCCAGCGGCCAGCAGGACATCGTGGTAGGGTACATCACCAACGAGCCCATCCAACTGCGCCGCCAGGGCTACGAAGTGACGGTCTTCCCCGTGGCCGATTATGTGCGGCTGGCCTCCAACGGCATCCTGACCAACGAAACCATGCTGCGCGAGCACCCCGATGTGGTGCGGCGCTTCATCCAGGCCACCCTCAAAGGTCTGCAAGACACCATCGCCAACCCGGACGAGGCCTACGAGATTTCCAAAGCCTTTGTGGAAGATCTGGCCCAGGCCGACCGCGATACGCAAATGGAAATCCTGCGCACGGCCATCCACTACTGGCAGGCGGAAGGCCGTTCCCTGGGTACTTCAGAACCCAAGGCGTGGGAGAACATGCAGCAGGTGCTGCTGGCCATGGGCCTGATCCCTCAGGAACAAGACCTCACCCAGGCGTTCACCAACCAGTTCATCCAACCCTGACCCTCGGGCGGGTACCGGACCTCGGGGACGAGCCCGGCCCCTGGGGTCCGGCCCGCCCCCGGGTTTCCCCTTCCACAAGACCATGGACAACCCTTTTCTGCGCACCGAGCATCTCAAACTCACCTTCCCCAACGGCAACAGCGGGCTAGAGGTACTGGATGAAATCACCTTCTCCGTCGCCCGCGAAGAGTTCGTCGCCGTGTTGGGGCCTTCCGGTTGCGGCAAGAGCACCCTTTTGCGGGTGTTGGCCGGGCTGCTGCGCCCTACGGCAGGGAAGGTGTGCTTTGACAACCGCCCCCTGGACGGCCCGCAAACCCGCGTGGGGCTGGTCTTCCAGCAGGCCAACCTGATGCCCTGGCGCACCGTGTTGCGCAACATCACGCTGCCTCTGGAACTGCGCGGCGTGCCCTGGGCCGAAGCCCGCCAGCGCGCCGAGGCCCTCATCGCCCTGGTGGGCCTGCAAGGCTTCGAGGACACCCTGCCCCGCGACCTTTCCGGCGGCATGGCCCAGCGCGTCGCCATCGCCCGCGCGCTGATCCACGACCCCGAAGTCCTGCTCCTGGATGAGCCCTTCGCCTCCCTCGACGCCCTGACCCGCGAGCGGATGTGGGAGGAACTGCTGCGCATCTGGCAGGCTCAGCGCAAAACCGTGGTCATGGTCACCCACTCCGTCACCGAGGCCCTGCTCCTGGCGGATCGGGTGCTGGTGCTCAGCCCGCGGCCGGCGCGCATCCGCCTGGACCTGCACGTGGACCTGCCGCGCCCTCGCTCGATGAACCTGCGCTACACCCCCGAATTCGCTCGCCTGGACCGCCGCCTCCGCTCGGCCATCGGTTGGGAGTAAGGCACAGATCGGGGCCAAAGCCCTCACCTGTTTTGACGCTGGCCCCAAGGATTTGGGGAACAAAAAAGCAAGTCGGGGCAATCGCCCTGACCTGCTTTTTTAGACGCTTCCGCTTAGCAATAAGCTGGAGCGTAGCCCTGTGTTGCCGTTGATAAACAAAGTTGCTTCCGAGTTCACCGACACCCATCCAGCCCACTGCGCCCGCTTTGCAACACACTTTCGTAACCCATCTTGACCTTTTCGCCGCCTCAGCAGCCCACGCAACGCCCCGCAAAGATATCGAAGAGGAACACGCGCAATCAGCCGATGTCTTAGACCAAAAACGGACCTCCTATGCCGTAAATCATCCAACGCCTTGCTCACCGCCATCAGCGCATTCCCCCGCCTGGCCGGAACGCCCCGCGTGGCAACTGCCGCAGCCATGCGAGATTGTTCTACCCCAGGGGCGCTCAACCGACGCGCCGGCGGCTTTTGCCTCGTAGTCGTGACCTATCCCAGGGCCTCCGGATAGGTTATCTCTGCAGCACATCTCTCGTCCTCCCTGCCCTAAGGGCGGGCGCCCCGTTCGGCCGGCAAGCCGGCTGGCGCTTCCACAGCGCGCATCCACCGCTTCCACCCCGTAGATCCACCCCCTGATTCACCACCCCTGAGCTCTCCGGCCTGCCAGAGGCACGCCGGTGTCCTTCACCCTTACCCAAGATACCCCCAACTTTCCCTGCCCGTACCGCTCCTTGGTAGCCCATCTCTCTTCCTCCGCGCCACCGGGCCTGCACCAAACGCAGCACCGCACCGGCCCCCACCCGCACCCCCAGGGAAACGCTACCCCCTTCTCAGGGCGGGCGAAGCCGCTTGCCGGGCCATCGCATACCATCCGGGCAGTATGGCCAAGGCGCAGGCCGCCTGGCTACTCGCCCAGCAGGGCTGACCGTCGGCTGCGGGAGGCCTTTAGATCCAGAGGCTGCACCTTGTACAAGGATTTCCGGCGTTGGTTGATGTCCATCGGTTCCTCATGTCCTCCGATAGCACTTTAAGTGGATAGAAGACGGGAACAGCATCTCGACCAAAAGCCAGGTACAATATCCCCGCAAATTGCGCCCGCAGCAGGCTCACCTGGACGGAGGAGAAACGACATGAAGCGGATGACCACCCGGCTAAAACTATTTCTGATTCTCTTCTTCACCCTACTCATGGCCTCCCCGACCCTGGCCCAGACCTCTTCCTTCGCCGAGGTACTGGTCGACCTCTGGCCGGAGTACGACCAGCCCCAGATGCTGGTCATTCTTCACATTCAATTGCCCCCGGACCTCACCCTGCCTGCCGAGGTGACCGTACGCATCCCCGCCCGGGTGGGCGAACCCCACGCCGTGGCGATGGCCAGCGCCGACGGCACGCTGCTGGTGGCACCTTACCAGCGCACCGTGGAAGGGGAATGGGCCACCCTGACCATCACGGCCAGTTCACCCACCCTGCAGGTGGAATACTACGATACCCTCAACCGGGAAGGCAACCAGCGCCAGTACACCTATCAATGGCCCGGCTTCTCTGCGGTGGAGCACCTGGTGCTGCGCGTGCAACAACCGCCAGACGCCCAGGACTTCACCCTGACCCCCGCAGGCACGCCGGCCCAACGCGGGGAAGATGGGTTGATGTACTACACCACCGACCTGGGACAACTGGCCGAAGGAGAGGCCTTCACCCTGGAGATTGCCTACACGAAATCCAGCGACGCCCTCACCGTGCAAAACCTTCAGGTCCAACCCAGCGAACCTTTGGCTAAAGCCAACGGCCCGCTCAGTGTGTCCGATTGGCTCCCCTGGGTGCTGGCCGCCCTGGGGCTGCTGCTCATCGCCGGTGGGCTGGTGTGGTACTGGCAGAGCGGCGCCGAAATCGCGCCCGCCCCTTCTCGACGCCGCCGCCGTCGCCCCAAGCCAGCGGCCGCGCCCTCAGGCGAGGTGCGCTACTGCCCCCAGTGCGGCACCCGGGCCCAACCGGGAGATCGCTTCTGTCGTCACTGCGGAGCGCCTCTACGCTGAGTTCTCCCCACAGCATCCTCCCCGCCCGCCAAAGCCCACCGGGCGGGGAGGTTTTTTCTCCTGGAACGCTCCCTGGAATATGACCATTGTCATATCTTCCTTCGACTTTCATCCTCTCTTAATCAAGGTGTGCGAAAATACGCTTGCAAGCGATCACTTTTCCCAACTTTCAGGAGGAAGCGGCATGAAAAACCGGAGTAAATTTGTGGCGGGGATCTTACTCATCATCGCCGCCGTCGTCTATCTGATCGCCACCTCCACCAAAGCCAGCGCTCAGTACTTTCTCACCGTGGACGAGTTGCTCCAGCGCCGGGAGGAAATGACGGACAAAAATGTGCGCATTTCCGGCGCCGTCATCGGCGACACCATCCAGTACGACGCCCAAAAACTGGAACTGCGCTTCACCATCGCCCATGTTCCCGGGGATTTCGACGCCGTGGAAAAAGAAGGTGGCCTGGCTGCTGCGCTCCATGAAGCAGTAACTGACCCCAACCGGCCACGGTTGGAGGTGGTCTATTACGGCCCCAAACCCGACCTGCTGCGCGACGAAGCTCAAGCCATTCTCACCGGCCACTTGGAGGCCGACGGCGTGTTCTACGCCGACGAGTTGCTGCTCAAGTGCCCCTCGCACTACGAAGAAGCCTTGCCCGATCAGAGCAACAAATAACCCTTCTTCAGGGAGACTTCCATGGTTGCACACCTTGGGTATGGAGTGCTGCTGCTCACCTTTGTCGTGAGCCTCTATAGCGCCGCGGCCGCGGTCTACGGTGCGTTACGGCACAAAGCGGCCTGGGTGGAAAGCGCCCGCCGCGCCGCCGTGCTCACTTTCCCTCTGCTCACACTCTCCTCGCTGGCCCTGCTTTACTTGCTACTCACCGATCATTTCGAAATCGCCTATGTGGCCTCGGTCAGTAGCCGAGTCATGCCCCTTTACCTCAAGATCACAGCCTTCTGGGGTTCCCAGGCTGGCTCGCTCCTTTTTTGGTCCTGGTTAATGAGCGCCTTTGCTTCAGCCGTGATGTTGCGCCCCTGGGACCGAGACCGGGAGTTCCTACCCTGGGTGACCATGGTGACGATGGTCACCTTAGCTTTTTTCTTGTTCCTCACCGCCTTTGCTGAAAATCCCTTTGCTCGCCTGTGGGCGCTTCCCAACGGTGATGTGGTCGAGGGCCTGCTGCGCCCCCAGGGATCTATGGCTTTCATCCCCAGGGATGGAGAAGGCCTCAACCCGCTGCTGCGTCATCCAGGGATGATTTGGCACCCGCCCTTCCTCTATTTGGGCTTTGTCTCGTTCGTCATCCCCTATGCCTTCGGCCTCGCCGCCCTCATCACCCGCCGCACCGACGACCGCTGGATTCGCCTCACCCGCCGCTGGACCCTGACGGCTTGGCTGTTCCTGAGCATTGGTCTGGTGCTGGGCATGCGCTGGGCCTACGATGTGCTCGGCTGGGGCGGCTACTGGGGCTGGGACCCGGTCGAAATCGCTGCGTTGATGCCCTGGCTCACCGGCACGGCTTTCTTACACTCCGTGATCATCCAGGAAAAGCGCGGCATGTTCAAGCGCTGGAACATGGTGCTCATCATCCTCACCTACTCGCTGATGATTTTCGGCACTTTCCTCACCCGCTCTGGCGTGCTCTCCTCGGTGCACTCTTTTGCGCAAAGCGCCATCGGGCCGCTGTTCTTCGCCTTCATCGGTATCACCTTCATCGCCTCGCTCACCCTGTTGACCTCCCGGTGGGCCGACCTTAAATCTGAAAACGAAGTGGCTTCTTTCTTCTCTCGCGAAGCCCTTTTCGCCTACAACAACCTGGTGTTCATCGGGATTTTGGTGGTCTGCTTCTGGGGCGTGATCTTTCCTCTCTTTTCCGAATTGGTCACCGGCCAAAAGGTGACCGTGGGGCCGCCGTTCTACGAACGGGCCACCGCTCCGCTGTTCGCCCTGATGCTCCTGCTGATGGGCATCGCGCCCCTTTCCGCCTGGGGATACGCACAGGCCAAGACCATTGGCCGTCACCTGCTCATCCCCGTGGCGCTTTCACCTGTGCTGCCGGTGCTGTTCTACCTGCGCGGCATGCGCGCCTGGGGGGCCCTGTTGGGCTTCTGGTTGGTCAATTTAGTGGCCGCGGTGATCCTCTACGAATATGTGCGGGCGGTGCGCGCTCGCGTGCGCCGCACGGGCGAAAGCCTCCCCAGGGCCCTGGCGCAACTCATCGCCCGCAATCGTCGACGCTACGGCGGATACATCATCCACCTGGGCATCGTGCTCATGGCCCTGGGCGTCATCGGCATCGAGATGTTCCAGGTCGAAACCCAGGGCACCATCCCGGTGGGCGGCAGCCTCAGCCTGGGGCCGTACACCATGGTGTATGATAACCTGGCCGAGTTCCCCGCCTCCGATGGCCGTATTGTGGCCCGCGCCACGATCAGCGTGTACAAAAACGGGACCAAGGTGGCCGAATTGCACCCCCGCCGGGACTTCTACATCGACGCGCGTCAGCCCATGACCATCCCCGGCGTGCGCAGCACCTGGGAAGACGACTTCTATGTCATCCTGGTGGACTGGGAACCCATCTCCAGTCAGGGAGCCACTTTCAAAGTGTTCCAGAACCCCCTGGTCTCCTGGCTGTGGCTCGGCACCTTCGTTTTCATCTTCGGCACGCTGCTGGCCCTCTGGCCCACCCCAGAGCCCAGGCCTGCTGTGACCGCCTCACGGAAAGCCTGAGAGAGGCAAGCCCCTCTTCTCTCCACCCTCTTCTGGAGGTTGCGTCCATGATCTCGCTGTCCTCGTCCCCTCGTCGGGCGTTGCTCGTGTCGGCCCTCTTTGCCCTGATGCTCGGTGCCCTCATGGTCGGCGACCTGCGCACCGCGCAGGCCGAGAGCCCCACCCCCACACCGGTCATCACCGACGATATGGTCAACGCCATCGCCAAGCAACTTTACTGCCCGGTGTGCGAAAACATCCCCCTGGATGTGTGTGGCACGCAAGCCTGCGCGCAATGGCGTGAACTCATCCGCGAAAAACTACAACAAGGCTGGAGCGAAGAACAAATCAAAGCTTACTTCGTCCGGCAATACGGCGAACGGGTGCTGGCCACGCCACGCCCGCAAGGGTTTGGCCTGCTCATGTACATCCTGCCCCCAGTAGCCATTCTGCTGGGGGTCTTCATCCTCTTCCGCGCCTTGCGCAACTGGCGCACCATCCCTAACCTTGAGGCCGAAGCCGAAAAATTAGAAGACGAAGAGGACGCGTACCTGCGCGCCGTAGAAGAAGCCCTGAAAAGATCCGATTAGGCCACCATTGTGGGACAAGGAGGCCCCGTAATGAACCCGACGGAACTATTGGAGTCCCAGGAACCCGAACAAAAGACCCCTCTCACCATGATCCTCATCTGGGCCGGCGTGCTGGCCCTGCTGGCGGTGGTAGGGCTAATGCTCAAACGCACCCATCAAGGCCCTATCCAGGTGGGCGATCCCGTGCCCGATTTGAGCGTCACGGCTTTCGACGGCACCACCTACCGCCTCAGCGAACTGCACGGGAAAGTGGTCCTGATCAATTTCTGGGCCTCGTGGTGCACCACCTGCAAGGACGAAGCCGCCCCCCTGGAACAGGCCTGGCGTCAACTCTCCCCCCGGGGTGATGTGCTCTTCCTGGGGCTGGACTATGTGGACACCGAGCCAGAAGCCAAGGCCTATCTGGCCAAGTTTGACATCACCTACCCCAACGGGCCGGATTTGGGCACACGTTGGGCCCAGGCCTTTCGCATCCGGGGTGTGCCTGAAACCTACATTTTAGACAAAGAGGGCCGGCTGGCCTATATCAAAATCGGCCCCTTCGCCGGGTTGAACGAAATTCTCAACGCCATTACCCCGCTTCTGGAGCCGTAATCATGGACTTTGGTGCTTTGTTCCTCATCCTCGGCCTTGCGCTTTTGGTGGGCCTGTACATCGCCCAGCCGTTGCTCCGGCCCATGCGCCGGGCGGGCCAGAGCAGTTACGAAACCGAACTTTCGGCCCTGTTGGCCCGTCGGGACACCATCGTCAGCACGCTGGAAGACCTGGAAATGGACTTCGAATTGGGCAAGTTGAGCGAGGCGGCTTACCTGGCCCAAAAGAAGGCCTTGCTCAAAAAAGGCGCCGAAATCCTGGAACGGCTGGACGCCCTCACCGCCACCATGAGCACCAAGAGCGCAACGGACCGCCTGCAAGAGGCAGTTCGGCAACGCCGGCGCGCCTCGCGCATTCACATCGACGACGACCTCGAAGCCCTGTTGGAACAACGCCGTCGTCAGCGCCAACAACAGGCCGTCGGATTCTGCCCCCACTGTGGCGCCCCGGTGCTCCAGTCGGACCGTTTTTGCCCGAAATGCGGTACCGAATTGCAAGAATCTTCCACATCCTGAGGTAAACGATGCGTTCCCTGCGTGCACTTCTCCCCTTCCTCCTGCTCCTTCTTGTGGTCCTGCTGGCCGGTTGCAACTTCACCCTGGCCACCGACGTCACGCCTCCTCCTGGCTGGAAGCCCACCCCTGTACCCCCCACCCCTCAGGTGGAACGGCTTTACCCCCTCACGCCGCCGGACCCGGCCAACGGGGCCGCACTCTATCAGACCAAATGCGCCGATTGCCACGGCCCCGAGGGCAAGGGCGACGGCCGCCTGGCCAACCAACTCCCTAAACAGCCCCCCTCCTTCGTGGATCCTGAACACGCAGCCAACGCTTCTCCGGCCGAGTGGTTCCTCACCGTGACCCAGGGGAAGATGGACGCCCTGATGCCCTCCTTCGCCAGCCTGCCCGAGGCCGACCGCTGGGACATCGTGGCTTACATCACTTCGTTGCGCTATGCCAAGGCGGACCAGCAGCAGGGCGCCTCCCTCTATGAGGAACGCTGCGCCACCTGCCACAGCCAGGGCGAGGAAAACGCCCCGCTCACCTGGCAAAACACGGCCGGGCTTTCGGATGCTGAATTGCGCCAGATGCTCACCCAGGCCGACGGTACCAAGCACCCCGCCGTAGAAGGCCTCACCCCCGACGAAGTGCCCGCCATCATCGCCTATGTGCGCACCCTGGGCACCACCCAGGCGGTCGCCGCCGCCGAGCCCACCGCCACGGCCACGCCCCAGGCCGAGCCCACCGCCACCACGACCGCCAGCGAAACGGCCACGGCCACCACAGGCACATCGGAGGCCACTCCAGAGGCCACGGTGGAGGCCACAGCAAGCGCTACCTCCACCTCCGAAGCCAAGCCGGAACAGGTGACCATCCAGGGGACGGTCACCAACCACTCAGGCGGCGAGGTGCCCTCCGGGTTGAAGGTCACCCTCTACGGCCTGGATCGCCAAACCAGTCAGGTTGTGCTTCAGGAAGAAACGCAAACCGACGCCGACGGGAAGTTCGTCTTCAAAAACATCGAGGCCCCCTTCCATCGCATCTTCGTCGTCAGCGTGGAATACCAGGGCACCACCTATGTCTCGGACTGGGCCATTGCCTCGGGCAACGAGGAAATCGACCTCCCGGTGACCATCTACGACACCACCACCGACACCTCCACCCTGCGGGCCGACCGGCTCCACATCTTCTTCGAGTTCCCCCAGGAAGGCACCTTACGAGTGATTGAACTGTATGTCATTTCCAACGACGGCGACAAAACGGTGGTGCCGCCTTCGCCCGGCGAGCCGGTGCTGCACTTCACCCTCCCCAAAGGAGCCACCAACCTGCAGTTCCAGAATGGCGGCCTGGGCGGTCGCTTCGTCGCCACCGAGGCGGGATTCGGCGATACCCAGCCCGTGCCTCCCGGTCAGGGGAGCCATCAGGTGCTCTTTGCCTATGAGTTGCCTTACACGAAGAAGGTCTCCGTCCGCCACCCGGTCCACCTTCCCATAGACTCGGCCATCCTGATCGTGCCCGACACCGGGGGGCTCAAGGTGCGCAGCCAGATGTTCACCCCCGCCGGCACCCAGACCATCGAGGGCAAAAACTTCCAGGTCTTCCGCAGCCAGGCCCTCCAGCCCGACCAGGAAATCGCCTTCGAGGTCAGTGGCCGCCCCACTCCCGCCACCGGTCCCGACATCTCCTCGCGCGCCGGACTGGCCATCGGCCTGGGTGTCTTTGGGCTGGCGCTCATCGTCGTGGGCATCGTCCTGTGGCGACGGCCTCAGACTGCCGAAGAGGTTGCGGAAGAAGAAGCCGAATCCGATGAGGCCCCTCCGGACCTCGAAGAGGACCCCGAGACCCTGATGGATGCTATTCTGGCCCTGGACGACCTCTACCAACAAGGCAAACTCTCCGAAGAAGCCTATCAAACCCGCCGCGCCGAACTCAAAGCGCGCCTGGCCGAGTTGCTGCACGCCTCGGACAACCCGACGGCGCAAGACGACACCCCGGATGAAACCGGTGAGGAGGAGGCATGACGCCGTCCGTCGCCCAGGGGGAAGCGGTCATCCGTGTGCAGGGGTTGCTCAAGCGCTTTGGGCCCAAGACGGTGCTGCGAGGGCTCGACCTAGAGGTCTACCCCGGCGAGTTTCTCGCCCTGCTGGGGCCCAACGGCGCAGGCAAGACCACCCTGTTGCGCATCCTGGCCTCGCTCAGCCGCCCTACGGCCGGGGAGGTCCGCATCGGCGGCTATCGCCTGCCTCACGAAGCGGCCGGGGTGCGCCGACGTCTGGGCGTGGTCTCTCACCTGCCCCTGCTTTACGGCGACCTGAGCGCCGAAGAGAACCTGCGCTTTTACGGTCGCCTTTACGGAGGGAGCGACCTGGACGAGCGCATCGATGAGGCGCTCGACCTGGTGGGCTTGAGCGCCCGGCGACACGACCTGGTGCGCACCTACTCCCGGGGGATGCAGCAACGCCTGGCCATTGCCCGTGCCCTGCTGCACGACCCCGAGGTGCTCCTGCTGGACGAGCCGTACACCGGGCTGGATCAGGACGCCAGCGCCATGCTGGACAATGTGCTCAGACAGGTGGCGGCCCAGGGACGTACCATCGTGATGACTTCCCACGACCTGAGCCGCGCCGCCGCCCTGGCCACCCGCTTTGCCGTGCTTTCGCGTGGGCGCATCGTGGCCTCCGTGCGGCGCGAGGACATCGCCGATGGCGAACTTCTCGCTTTCTATCGCCGGGCGGTGAGCGGTGAGGGTGGCCCCCTCCCCCCACCTCCCGCTCCGGCCGCGCCGCCCGTTCCTCCAAAGGCGCCGGGCCAGGCTGCCCCTGCCCGCCGCGAAACCCCTTTCGGCCGCGCCACCCTGGCCGTGCTCTGGAAGGACCTGGCCGCCGAGTTTCGCAGCCGCGAGTTGCTCTCGGCCATGCTGGTCTTCGCCCTGCTGGTCATCCTCATCTTCAACTTCGCGTTGGACCTCAACCCCAAAGCCCGCCTGGCCGCCACGCCGGGCGTCCTGTGGGTTACCCTGACCTTTGCCGGCACCCTGGGCCTCAACCGCTCCATGGCTATCGAGAAAGACCGCGGCTGCCTGGACGGCCTGCTGCTGGCCCCGGTGGATCGCAGCGCCATCTACTTCGGCAAGATGCTCAGCAACCTGGCTTTCATGCTGCTGGTGGCCGCCATCGTCATGCCGGTTTACAGCCTGCTGTACAACATCAACCTCCTTCAACCGGGGCTGTTGGGCGTCGTGCTCCTGGGCTCCATCGGCTACATCGCCGTGGGCACCCTGCTGGCCACCATGTCGGTGCAGACCCGCACCCGCGAGATGCTCCTGCCCATTCTGCTTTTCCCGGTCATCGTGCCTGCCCTGATCGCTGCGGTGAAGGCCAGCAGCGGTTTACTGCAAGCGCTCCCCTTTGACGACATTCGCGCCTGGTTCAACCTATTGATCACCTACGACCTGGTGTTCACCGCGGTGGCCTACATGGTCTTTGACTACATCGTCGAAGAATAACCCCTTGCTCCAGGAGGTACTCCCTATGCCCCCCAAACCCCGCCTGTTGCACTACTTGGACAGTCTGACCATCGTGATGATGGCCATCGCCACGACCCTGGTCTTTTTCTACGCCCCCGTGGAACGGGTCATGGGGCTGGTCCAGAAGGTGTTCTACTTCCATGTGGCCGCCAACTGGGTCGGCATGCTGGGCTTCATCGTGGCCGCGGGAGCCGGCATCGCCTACCTGGTCAGCGGCCACCTCAAATGGGATGTCATGGAAGTGGCCTCGGTGGAAATCGGCATGGTCTTTTCCCTCATCGGCATCATTACCGGATCCATCTGGGCGCGCCCGGTATGGAACACCTGGTGGACCTGGGACCCCCGCCTGGTCACGGTCACCATCATGGAACTGGTATACGCCGCTTACCTTATGCTCCGCCAGGGGCTGGACGAGCCGGAACGCCGGGCGCGCTTCGGTGCCGTGTACGCCATCGTGGGCGTGCTTAGCGTGCCGCTGACCTTCCTTTCCATCCGCCTCTTCCGCACCATTCACCCCGTGGTCATCGGCAACGCCAGCCCGCTTTCCCAGGGCGGGTTCAACATGAGCCCCAGGATGCTGCGCATCTTTTTCTTCAGCCTGATCACCTTTACCGTGCTGTACGCCGACCTCCTGTGGCACCGCACCCGCCTGGGGCATCTAGCGGCCAAAATCGAGCGCCTGCGCATCCAAACCATGCAATAAGGAGCCTGCCATGTTGTGGCAAACCACCCCACCCGATACCAGCGCCTACATGATGGCTGGTTATATAGTCATCTTCGGTGGCCTTTTCCTGTACCTGTTCTCTCTGGCCTTCCGCCGCCGCCGGATGGAACAAACGCTACGGGATTTGGAAGGCATTGCCAAATTGTGACATTTGTCACTACCCCCACGCCCTCTTGGAGGCTATACTTAGCCTAACCAAGGGGACTCCCACAAAAAAACCTACTCTCCTCCCTCCGAGTTGGTCGGGTCTGCTCCGGGTCTTTCCCGGAGCAGACGCGTTAATGCAAAAAAACAACCCAGCCCTCCGCCTTGGAGGGCTGGGTTGTTGGTCTGTGGGGTGGGTTCAGGCCGGCTGAATGGTGAAAAAGGTGAAATGATAAGCGATCTTGCCGTTCAGCAGCCCCAGGGTATCGTTGCCGTTGCGCACCACGCCCTTAGCCGAGGTCGCCGTCCAGGTAAAGTGGCGCGAATTGCCGCTGCCGCTGTACCCGGTGAGGGTGAACACGGCATTGGGCAGCAGGGTCTGGAACAGCGAACGGTACCACTGGGTAATGGCGGCCTGCCCGGCCACCGTACGCTGCGGGCTGACATGTACTGCTGTGGGCGTGTACAGCGCCACCACTTGAGCCGGATCCTGCGTGTTCCAAGCCGCCACCAGTTTTTCGGTGATATCCACCGGGGGCTGCTCCTGCCCCCAGGGCCAGGGATAGTCCCGCAGAGTCCGCCAGATGGAACGGTCGAGGATGTTCCGGATGTGGTACCACTCCCAGAAATTGGCCGCTGTCAACCCCAGGGCCTTGGCCGTGTCCATGAACTCCACCACATCCTCCGGCGTGGGCACCCAGGAGCCGTATTTGTACAGCGACCCCGTGGGGATGATGGGCCGATAAGGTTCCATGGCCTGGAACTCCTGCACGCTGCGCCGCAATTGCGCCCCGGCGTTATGATGCAGCACCCAGTACACCTGGGGCATGTTGTAATCCACCTGGCTGAGAAACTCTCGCCAGGGGACGGCAGGATGATAACTGGGGAAGCGGAAGGAACTCAGGGCGATGGGTAAGTCCGGGAAGGCGTCACGCAACTTGCCCATAAATCGCCGGGCCTGCTCGTGCTTGTTGTAGTACTCCACCTCCACATCAAGCACATAGCCCTCAGGCTGCAACTGCCGGATGCGTCGGATGGCAGCGTCGGCTTCGCCATCCGGGTCATCGCCGTAAAGGTAATGCCAGCCCCACACGGGCACCCCGGCCTCTTTCAACGCCGCCACCAGGCTCGGCGTCACATCGTGATCCAGACCCGCTTTGCCGTAGAAAAAGTACCTGCCGTTGCAGAATTTGACCAGGACATGCGAAAGGTTAGCCACCTTGGCCACGCGCGCCACCTCTTTGGGGTCACCGCCCTCGATGCGAGGAATTTGCCAGATGAAGATCCCTTTTCCTTGCAGCATAAAGCCCTCCTAGGGGTCGCCAGTGCGCCGTGAGTACCACTTTCCTTAGTTTAGCATATTTCGGCCACCTGAAGGGAAACATCCTGGCACGGGTGGCTCCTTCCCCACTCATCCTCCGGCGAGAAGCCTTTGAGCAGAGCAACTATGCCGGGGGCCTTCACCGCCCGGCCCGCGCCCTCGCTCTTCACGCCCTCTTGCGAAAGCAGATTTACCCCTCCCGATAAGCCTCACGCAGGCGCCGATGCACTTCCTCCGACGTAGCCAAGCGCAACACCTCCTGCGCCAGCGCCTGGGCTTCGGCGAAAGACCATCGCCGGATGTGCGCCTTGACTTCCGGAAGAGCCCTTGGGGCCATGCTCAACTCGTCCACTCCCAGGCCCAGCAGCACCGGCGCGGCCAACGCATCGCCGGCCAATTCTCCGCAAACCCCCACCCATCGCCCCGCCGCATGGGCAGATTCCACCACCTGCGCCACCAGCCGAAGCACGGCCGGGTGCAACGCATCGGCCAGGTGCCCCACCTCGGGATGGGTGCGATCGGCCGCCAGGGTGTACTGACTCAAGTCGTTCGTCCCCAAACTGAAAAAGTCCACCTCCCCGGCCAGCACATCGGCCAACAGCGCCGCCGCCGGGATCTCCACCATGATCCCCACCTCCACGCCCTGAGCCACTTCCCGGCCCTCCTGAGCCAGTTCCCGCTGCACCTGGGCCCAATGCGCCTTCGCCTGACGCACTTCCTCCACCGAGGCCACCATGGGGAACATGATTTTGACCACGCCCTGGGTGCCCGCTCCTGCGCGCAGGATGGCTCGCAACTGGGTGCGGAAAAGTTCCGGCTGGCTCAACGAAAAGCGCAGCCCGCGCAACCCCAGAAAGGGGTTGGCCTCGGCCGGTAACTTCAAATAAGGGATCGCCTTATCGCCGCCGATATCCACCGTGCGGAAAATGACTGGGCGCCCCTCCATGGCCTGGATGTAGGCCCGATAGGTGGCCACCTGCTCCTCTTCGTCGGGTGGGGCCTGACGCCCCATGTAAAGGAACTCAGTGCGCAGCAAGCCGATGCCCTCAGCGCCATATTGCAGCGCCTGGCGCACCTCCTCGGGGCCGCCACCGCCCACATTGGCCCCCAACTGCACCCGACGCCCGTCCAGGGTGACCGCCGGTTGCTCCCACAGGCTCAAGGCCTGCTTCCGGCGCGCCTGCTCGGCCTGCAACCGTGCCCGATAGCGCGCCAGAGTGGCGGCATTGGGTGACAGTAGCACCACGCCCTCCCCGCCATCCACGATCACCGTCTCGCCATTTCGCACCGCCTGGAGCACCTCCGCAGGCAGCCCCACCACCGCCGGGATGCCCAGACTGCGCGCCAGGATGGCCACATGCGAAGTGGGGCTCCCCTGCACGGTACAGAACGCCCGCACCAGGTCCGAGGGCAAGGAGATCGTTTGAGAAGGCGTGAGCGTTTCGGCAAAAAATACGACCGGCTCCGGCGGCAAAGGGATCTCAGCCTGCTCCCCGCGCAACAGGTGGGCCACACGCTGCCCCACATCGCGCAGGTCGGCCGCCCGCGCCCGAAACACCGGGTCATCCAGCCCTGCCAGCATGGCGGCGTATTGTTCAATTGCCTCGTTCCAAGCCAGAGACGCCGGTTGCCCGCTCTGGATGGCCGCCTCCACCTGCTGCCGCAAGGCAGGGTCATCCAAAAACAACAGGTGCGCCTGAAAAATGGCCGCCTCCTTTTCACCCACCTGGGCCAGGGCCTGGTCGTAAATCCGCTGGATCTCTTCCCGGGCGGCCTCCCGGGCCTGGTGGAAGCGGCGAAGTTCCTCGTCTGCGGTACCGCCAGTGGGAGGGGTCTCGATTTCCGGCCCCGGAGGCGTAAACAAAAACGCCGGGGCGATAGCCACCCCCGCGGATGCCGCAACCCCGCGAAAAAGCCGGGGTTCGCCAGGGTCAAAGGTCGTCGTCATCACACTTCCCTCCGTGTTGCTCATCGAGCCAGAGGATGCGTTCCGCGGCTTCACTATCTGTGACCAGGTAATTGATCACCCCGCCGCGCAAGGCACCCAAAATGGCCTTGGCCTTGCGACGCCCTCCGGCCACCCCCATCACGCTGGGGAGCCGCCGCAGGCCCTCCCACGAGATGCCAATGAGCCGCCGATGGAGTTCCAAATCCAGCACGCATCCCTGAAGGTCAAAGAAATACCCGCAGACATCCCCCACCCCGCCCTGAGCCTGAATCGCCCGCAATTCCTCTTCGGAAAGGATACGTGCGTTGTAGAAACTGGACAGATTGGGCGGCCACACGGCCCCGATGCCCACCAAGGCGATGTCAGCCTGCTCGGCCAGGGCGATGGTCTCGCGAACCACCGGGGTCTGTACGATAGCTTCCCGGGCCTGGGGGTCCTTGGCCAGCAACGGCGCCGGCAAATACCGATAGTGGCCGGAGAGAATTTGCGCCAGCCAGCGGGCCAAATCCGGCCCGTCCAGCAGGGGGTTGACCGAGCCCACCGTGCCCATCAACTGAACCACGGTCACGCCGCGTTGTTTGGCCGAGCGCAACGCATTGACCACCTGATACACCCCGGTGCTCCAGGCAATGCCCAAGATCTTCTTGCCTTCCAGCAGTTCGGTCAAACGGCTGGCCGCCAAAATCCCCAGGTTTTGCACTAACTGCATGTAGCCCTGTCCCCCTCGCTCCATCACCAGGGCCTCTTTCAACCGGGGAAAGCGCTGTTCCAACCGCCGTTGTAATTCTGCCACCCGACTCCACACCGGCTGGATGCGGATTTCCACAATGCCCAAATCCCGTGCCTCTTGAAGCCAGCGCGAAATCTGCGAGCGCGACACCCCCAGTTGCTCAGCGATTTCGGCCTGGGTCTTGTTCTCCTCGTAATACAACCGCGCCACACGGGCCAGTTTGTGGTAATGGGAGTCGGTCGGCAACATTACGCCTCTTCACCGAAGTTGGATTCCACCAGCGTGCGCAACGCCTCCAGGGCCTCTTCCGCGTCTTCGCCCTCGGCGATGATCTCGATTTGATGCCCTTGGGCCACGCCAATGCTCATGATGCCCAGAATGCTTTTGGCGTCCACGAAAGCGGTCTCGCGCGTCACATTACGCACCTGAATCCTGGCCTGAAACTGCGCTGCCGTTTGCACGAACAACGCTGCCGGCCGGGCGTGCAGTCCTACAGGATTCTGCACTTCCAAAACGAGAGAACGAGCAACAGGTTGAATGGTCATGTCACAAAATCTTCCTCATAGTGCTGGCCGCCTCGGCCGCCTGCTTGACCGCTTCCAAACCCCGGCCCAGCGAGGCCTCCACAGCAGCCACAATGGCACCCTCTACCAGGGGGGCATCGCTTAGTTTGATCACCTGGCGCTGCTCTTCCGGAAGCATCTCCAACGCCACCTGGGCGCTCATCACGGCGCTCCCCAGATCCAGCAGCACCAACACGCCATCGGGAGAATAGGCCTGCTGCAACGCAGCCAGGATGCGCTCGGCATTGGTACCCAGCGTCTCGTCATCCACGCCACCTGCGGCCGCAATGGTCACCCGCCCCTGACTCATCTGCTCCGCCATATCCTTGACGCCTTCGGCCACTTTGGCGCTGTGCGAGACAATCACAATGCCAATCATAAAGCCAACTCCTTTTCCAGGCAAGCAGGACAATGAGAAACTTCCTGAACCGTTTCCGAAAAAGACTCCGTAGGGTCTTCCGGTTCCTTGAAGCCAACGGTGCCACACCGGCAGGCATACCACCCCGGGGCCGCCTTCTCAAAGGGCTTGCGGGGGCGGCCCAAATCGATTTCCTCCACGCCCATGCCCCATCGGGCGTTGGTAAACAACCGTCGGGCTCCGGCCTGCTCCAACTTCCGAAAGTAAACCACAAAATGCCGGCAATGGCGCATAAAAAGCACCCCTACGGTAATCTCCTCCGGAAAGGGAAAGTCCAGGGCATTGGCACAGATCACCTGCAAATTCCGGGGGAGGGCGTACCCCACCCGCGACAGGAAGCCGGCCACCAGTTGAGGTTGCACTTCCAGGGCGTACACCCGCTGCACTTTGCGGGCTGCCGCCCACGCCAGGCGGAAATCTCCGGCTCCGATGTCCAGAAGCACATCCGTCGGCTTCAAGCGCTCCAACACAAAGTCGTACATCTCCGCGGTATACGGGGCAAAGCGCAGTTCCCAGAGGTCCAGATCTTGTCGGGAGGCAAAGCGTTCCTCCCTAGAGGTGTGTCGCATCATGCTATCCACGCCGTAACCATCGGCTCAAGGTGTAGGTAAAGGCAAAAATCAACCACACACTCCCCAACACCACCAACGCCAGCCGCAGCACTTCCCAGCGATTGGCGTGCGCAGGGGCCGTGTACCATACCAAGGCCACCAGGGCTACACTCAGTAACCCCATGATCCGCAATCCGGTGCGGCGTTTGAGCCATGGCCCGCCGCTACTCTTGGGAACCGACTGTTCTTTCGGGGTCAAGGTTTCCTCCTCGGTTATGGAACAGATACGGCACGGTCAAAGCAGGGTGGAAAAGATCCACAAGCCGTATCCGACGATCAACAACCCGAAAACCAGCAAACCTGTATCCATCCGTTTGACCGCTCCGGCCGAGAGGCCCAGGTCCAGAATCACGGCGCGCACGCCCAGAAGGGCGTGGTAGGTCACCGTGACCAAAAAGATGACCTCCAGCATCATCACCCAGGGATTGGCCAGATAAGCGCGCACCTGTTCATAGGTCATCAATCCACCTGCCAAAAAATGATTCGCCAGCAAGTGCACGCCCAGCAAAATCACCAGCAACACGCCGGTGAAAGCCTGCCACACCCAGACTTTGCGTCCCCTGTCCATAACCAGCCTCCTAAAACATGAACCACGCTGCCAGCAAGGTCAACACCACCGAAAGGGCCAAGGCGGCCCAAAACATGGCCTTGTGGTATTTGAGCCCCACATTGAGGGTCATCAGACCTAAGCGCAGGCCGTTCAGCCCATGGTACACCACCGTGCCGATAAGCACGGCTTCCAAAGCCGTAATCCAGGGTTGCCGGAACAGGGTCAGGATTTCCTGGTAAGAATCCGGCCCCAGAGTGAGCCACCGTAGCACAAACAGATGAAGAAACAAGTAAAGAACCAGCACGATGCCCGTCAGGCGGTGAAGCACAAAAGCCCAATTCGCCACACCGCGCTTGTTGACCCTGAACCATTCGCCGATGGAAGGGCGAGGTGCCTTTGGCTTGGGTCGGGAATATTCCTCCAGCGTGGTCATGGACGGCCTCCCTGTTTCGCATGGTTTTGCCCCTGCTCAAGGAGCAACTTCCGACGCAGGAACAAGATCATCTCCCCAGGCTGAACGCCATTGGGGCACACTTCGGAGCATTCCAGGGCCGTGTGGCAACGCCAACACCCTTCTTCGGTGTCCACCATGTGGAGCACGGCGGCCACATCCTGTCCGCGCGGCTCCTGCACCACCCGCGCCGCGGCAGCCAGGGCCGCCGGCCCTAAAAACCTGGCGTCGGTGCCGACCACCGGACAGGCCGAAAGGCACAGCCCGCACTCCAAGCAGTTTTCAAACCGCATGTACCGCCCCACTTCCTCTGGGGGTTGGGCTTGCGGCAGGAATTCGCTCTCCCGGATGTAGGGCATGCCCATAGGCTCGTACTTCTCGAAGAAGGGCGTCATGTCCACAACCAGGTCGCTGACCAACGGCTGATGTCGCAAAGGCTCCACGACCACTTGCGTTGTGCCCAAATCCACCACGCGGGTGACGCAAGCCAGCACCTCTTTCCCGTTGACCAACATACCGCAGGTTCCGCAGGAGCCATGATGACACGAATGGCGATAGGTCAGGGTGGGGTCTTCCAAACGCAGGTACTCCAGCACATCCAATACCGTATGATGCTCTTCCACCGTGACCCGGTAAGTGTCATACCGAGGCGGGTCAATGAGGCCCGGTTTGTAGCGAAAGATCTTGAAGGTCACCTCAGCCATGTCACATCCTCCGCCGGTAGTACGCCGTATGGGGGAGAAGAACGACCTCGCGGGTGCGGCAGGGCGCGTCCAGGCCCAACTTCTTCACCACCACATTTGCCGTGACTTCGGCCATGCCGCGAGCCGTGGTTGCCTTTCCTCCGGCGATGGTCACGAAGCCCTCCACGCCGTCTCTCTCGGCATGGTCAAAGCACTTGAAGGTGCGGCTAAGTTCCCGTCCGGTTTGCGCACCGCCATCGGAGCCGATGAGCGGCCGGGCAGCCGCCCAGGCCGCCCGCAATTTGGCGTTCCGGATGGCCGGCACCAACTGGGCGCCGTAATCGTACATCAACTGGATGTGCTCTTTCTTCATCTCCAACTTGTCCGGGTCCTCGACCACCCAGGAACTGGTCCCGATCACCGACAAGGTCCGCTGGGGCACGATGATGTCGCCATCACCGGAACGGTGCATGCGATTCAGCACCATGTTGTTCCAACGGCCATAGACGGCCACCAGTACGCCTGGTGAGGGCTGCATGGGCACATGCACGCCGGCCATGGCGGCAATTTTACCGGCCCATGCCCCACCGGCATTGACCACGACATCGGCGCCGATATCATACACCTTGCCCGTCACATGATCCCGGACCCGCACCCCGGTCACCGTCTTCCCCTGCACGAGGATTTCTTCCACCTCGGTATAGGTCAAAATTCGCGCCCCGTGATGCTGCGCCGTGGCCAGAAAGCACAACACGATCCGCATGGCATCCATCGTGCCGTCGGGCACCTCCACCGCCGCCTTTACCGCAGGGTTCAGGTTCGGTTCGCGGGCCAACGCCTCCTGAGGGGTGAGTTCTTTGTAGGGGATCCCGCAAACTTCCAGCCCCTCCAAAAAGGCCGGACGGTAGGCCATGTCTTCTTCGGTAATGGCCACAAACAGGCCGTTGTTCAACTCAAACGAACCAGGGGCAATTTTGCGTAAAATGAAGTTCTCTTCGATGCACTCTTTGGCGGATTCCTGGTCCTTGACCGCATAACGAGCGCCACTGTGCAACAACCCATGATGCCGGCCCGTAGTCCCTGAAGTGACTTCGCCTCGTTCCACCAGCGTGACACACACGCCTCGCAGCGTCAGGTCGTGGGCCACGGCTGCGCCCGTGGCCCCTCCGCCGATCACGACGACATGAGGCTGATTCATAACATGCTTCTCCCAAAACGGGGATGGGCGGCTTCCGCTGGCTTCGTGCGAGGGGCTTGCCGGCGAAAGCCCATCAAACACCGCAAAGATAACAGAAAACCATGCCTTGAACAAGTTAGAAAGGGCGGGGAAGTGCTCCCCGCCCTTTGTCGCTCACCCGTTTGCGGGGAAAGCCAACCCGGAAAGCATTGTCACAACCTCGACCATGCCTTCGGGCCTACTCGACCCAGTTGAAAGTGCGTTCCACGGCCTTCAACCAGCCCTTGTAGAGCCGTTGCCGCTCCTCTTCACCCATCTTGGGTTCCCAGGTGCGGTCAACCTGCCAGTTCGCCCGCAGGTCATCCAGATTGTCCCAGAAGCCTACCGCCAGCCCCGCTGCGTAAGCCGCGCCGAGGGAGGTCGTCTCGGCCACCTTGGGGCGCACCACGGGGACGCCCAGAATGTCGGCCTGGAATTGCATCAACAATTCGTTGACCACCATACCGCCGTCCACCTTGAGCGCCTTGAGGTCCACGCCAGAATCCTTATTCATGGCGTCCAACACCTCGCGGGTCTGGTAGGCGGTGGCCTCCAGGGCCGCGCGGCAGATGTGGCCCTTACGGATGTAGCGGGTCAGCCCCACAATCACTCCGCGGGCATCGGAGCGCCAATAGGGCGCGAACAACCCCGAAAAGGCGGGCACGAAGTAGATGCCGCCGTTGTCCTCCACGCTGCGGGCACAAGGCTCGACATCGGCCGACTTCTCGAAGAACTCCAGGTTGTCGCGCAACCATTGGATCAACGCTCCGGTGATGGCGATGGAGCCTTCCAGGGCATAGTAAGCCGGCTGATCGCCGAACTTGTAGGCCAGGGTGGTCAGCAAGCCGCTCTTGCTGGGGATGGGCTCGGTGCCGGTGTTGAGCAGCATAAAGCAACCCGTGCCGTAGGTGTTCTTGGCCTCACCCACATCGAAACAGGTCTGCCCCACCAGCGCCGCCTGCTGGTCGCCTAAATCGCCGGAAACGGGAATCTCGATGCCAAAAGGTCCATCCTTGGCCGTCATGCCGTAAACTTCACTGGAGGGCCGAATTTCGGGCAACATCTGGCGCGGGATCCCCATGATGCCCAGGATTTCGTCGTCCCAGTCCAGGGTTTTCAGGTCCATCAACATGGTGCGGCTGGCGTTGGTCACATCGGTGACATGCACGCCACCGTTGGGGCCGCCGGTCAGCCACCAGATCTCCCAGGTGTCGATGTTGCCAAACAGGGCGTCGCCCTTCTCGGCCGCCTCACGTACGCCGGGCACATTATCCAGAATCCACTTGATCTTGGGACCGGAGAAGTAGGTGGCCAGGGGAAGCCCCACCTTGAGGCGAAAACGATCCTGCCCGCCATCCTTGGCCAACTCGTCACAGATCTCTTTGGTGCGGGTGTCCTGCCAGACGATGGCGTTGTAGTAAGGCTTGCCGGTGTTCTTGTCCCAGACGTTGGTGGTCTCCCGCTGGTTGGTCACGCCAATGGCGGCCAGTTCAGAGGGATCCACCCCCGCCTTCTCCAACGCCCCCTTGATCACCTGTTGCGTGCGCTCCCAGATTTCCATGGGATTGTGTTCCACCCAGCCGGGCTGAGGATAGATCTGCTCGTGCTCTAACTGGTGGATCCCGATAACCTGACCTTCACGGTCAAAAATCATAAAGCGGGTACTGGTCGTACCCTGATCTACGGCACCGACATACTTTTTCTTCGTCATGGTTACCTCCTCCTTTGAGTTGAAGCCCATCCACAAGGGCTCATGAACACCAAACCTCCATAGCACATTTGAACAGATAAAAAGTCGAGGTGGCGCCAGGGTCCTGATGACCGGCGCTGCGCTCGCCCAGGTAACTGGCACGGCCTTTGCGGGCCACCATGGGGATGGTGGCTTTCATCCCCTCTTCGGCTGCAGCGGTTGCCTTTTCCAGGGCAGTGCGCAGGTCGTCTCCCGCCGCCAGCGCCTTACGCAAGGCCTCCACAGCGGGCGTCATGGCGTCCACCATGGTCTTATCGCCCACCTGGGCTTTGCCCCGCTGCTTGACGCCTTCCAACGCCGCCTCGAACATTTTCAGCACATCCTGCGTCGACAATTCTTCTTTGCCGTTCACGGCCATGCCCATGCGCAAGAACAGAGTGCCATACAAAGGCCCGCCCGCACCGCCCACGGTAGACACCAGGACCATTCCCACCTTCTTGAGGATGGCACCGATGTCTTTGTCCTCCACACTGGGCAACTGGGCCATCACGGCTTGAAAGCCCCGGTCCATGTTGATGCCATGGTCAGCATCTCCAATGGCTGCATCCAGTTGGGTGAGGTAATCCTTCTGTTCAGCCAGGGTTTCCGCGTAGTGATGAAGCCATTTGAGCACATCTTGTTTGGTGACCATGCTGCTTCTCCTTGAAGGCGGGCGGGAGCGGCTCAAATGCCCCAACGCAGGGCGGGTGTCTTCACCGGGGCATCCCAGAATTTGAGCAACTCATCATCCACCCGCAGCAGCGTGATGGAAGTTCCCGCCATCTCCAGAGAGGTGATGAAGTTGCCGATCAGATTGCGCTCAATGGTGATTCCTTTAGCCTGGCAAATTTGTGCCAATCGGCGATACACGATGTACAACTCGATCAGGGGCGTCCCGCCCATGCCGTTCACCATGGCAATCACCCGGTCTCCGGACTTGAAGGGCAGGTCGCTCAAAACGGCTTCGGCCAGCATGTCCACGATTTCATCGGCCGGCTTGATTTTCATGCGCGTGCGGCCAGGCTCACCGTGGATACCAATGCCGATTTCCATCTCGTCTTCGGCCAACTCAAACGTGGGCTTGCCGGCGACCGGCACCGTACAGGAGGTCAACGCCATCCCCATGCTGCGGCCATTCTCGTTGACCCGCCTGGCGATGTCGGCCACCTTGTCCAAAGGCAGCCCGGCCTCGGCGGCCGACCCGGCGATTTTCTCGACGAAAACCGTCACCCCCACTCCACGACGGCCCTGGGTGTAAAGGCTGTCCTCGACGGCCACATCGTCGTTGGTGATCACCGTGGCCACTTCGATCCCTTCCGCCCGCGCCATCTCAGCAGCCATTTCAAAGTTCATCACATCGCCGCTGTAGTTTTTGACGATGTGCAGAACTCCGGCACCCCCATTCACGGCCTTCGTGGCTTCGTAAATCTGATCCGGCGTGGGCGATGTAAAGACCTCACCCGGGCAGGCCGCGTCCAGCATGCCCATCCCGACATATCCCCCGTGCAGCGGTTCGTGGCCGCTCCCACCGCCGGAAACAATACCCATCTTGCCTTGCACCGGTGCATCCGCCCGAACGATGTAGTTCGGATCGAAATGCACCTTCACCAAATCTGGATGCGCCAGGGCAATACCTTCCAATTCCTCTTTGACCACATCTTCCGGTCGGTTGATCAACTTCTTCA
>DUEP01000016.1 GCA_011176535.1 Anaerolineae bacterium
ACGGGCGAGACCTACACCGTGGAGGACCTGCTCACCGTGGGCAAGCGGGCCTGGAACCTGAAGCGGCTGCTCAACCTGCGGCTGGGCCACACACCCGCCGACGACCGGCTGCCCAAGCCGCTACTGGAGCCCTACGCCGACGGCGGCGCGGCCGGGTATCGCATCCCCTTCGCCGAGATGCTGGCCGCCTACTACCAGGTCCGCGGCTGGGACCCCGCCACCGGCGCGCCCACGGCGGAAACCCTCAAACGGCTGGGGCTGGACACCCTCTCCTGAGGCCCGCTTCCCTGGGCCTTCAAATGCGAAAACCTTCAGCCCGAGGTGGGCGGCCCGCTCCGTTGGTATAATGCCCCCATGGGCCACGGCCACCAAGCGACGCTTTTCGTCACCGGCGGGACGGGTTTCTTAGGGCAGGCCCTATTGCCCGCTCTGGCCGCGGCCGGGTATGCCGTGCACGCCCTGGTGCGTCCCGGCAGCCTGGCGCGTCTTCCCCAGAGCGCGGGCCTGACGCCTCAGCCGGGCGACCTGCTTCACCCGGCCACTTATGCCTCGGCCCTCCAGGGCTGCGCGGCGGTGGTGCACGCCGCCGGCCTGTTTCGTTTCTGGGGGCCGGCCCACGCTTTTGACCGGTTGAACCGGGTGGGCACCCAACGGCTGGCCGAGGCGGCAGTGCGGGCCGGTGTGCGCCGCTTCGTGTTCGTCTCCACCCTGGCGGTCATCGGCCGCCCCCTTGCGCAAGGCGTCGTCACCGAAGCCACCCCGCCCCGCCCCCGCGAGCCTTACCAGCACAGCAAGTACGCCGCCGAACGGGCGTTGCGCCGCATCGCGGCCCGCAGCGGCATGGAGGTGGTCATCCTCCGACCGGGCGGCTTTTACGGCCCTGGGGGCACTTACGGGCTGAACCGCTTGCTGGTGCTCGATCCCCTGCGGGGGGTGCGCCTCCAGGTGGGTCTGGGCCGACGGCACATCTTCCCGCCGGTGTATGTGCCCGATGTGGTGCAGGGCATCCTGGCCGCCCTGGAACGGGGGCGGGCGGGAGAGGTGTACCACCTGCACGACGATCCGCCTACCCTGCGCGAGGTGAACTGGCTGGTAGGCCGCCTGGCCGGTATCGGCGCCTGGCGCCTCCCCGCGCCGCGACTGGGGCTGCTCGCCCTGGCCGCGGTTCTGGAGGCGTGGGCGCGGCTCAACCACCGCGAGCCGTTCTACCCCCTCAACCTGCGCCACTATGTGTTCCCCGACTGGCGGGCCAGCAACGCCAAAGCCCGGCGCGAACTGGGGTTCCACCCCACACCGCTAGCCGAGGGACTGAGGGCTGCCGTAGCCTGGGCCAGAGCGTACCTGCGCGGGGCGCCCGCTCCTGCCACCTCATCCGATGCCCTTGCGGGGCATCCATGGCCCAGGCCTGGCCCAGGAGGGCCCCATGGCCGCTGACTGGTTGGAGTTCCTTTTCTTTTTCGCCGCCGCCATCTGGGTCTCCCGCGCCCTTTGGAGGGAATTCGACCTGGCCCCAAACGGCTTTCCGAGGAGGGGCAGGTCCCTGATCCTCTCCTTGCAGGAATGGTCCCGCCGGGCGCAGAAACAGGTATAATGCCCCCGACACCTCTACTCCTTCCCCCAGGGAGGCTCATGATGCAAGTGATCGTGGCGTCCACCAACCCTGTGAAACAGGAAGCCGTGCGGCGCGCCTTTGCCCGCATGTTCCCCCAGGAAACCTGGGAAGTCGCAGGGATTGCCGTGCCTTCGGGCGTCGGTGAACAGCCCCTGAGCGACGCCGAAACCCTGCGCGGCGCCCTCAACCGCGCACGGGCCGCCCGTGAGGCCCGACCCCAAGCCGCGTATTGGGTGGGCATTGAAGGCGGCGTCCAGCCCGACGGCGACGACCTGCTCTCCTTCGCCTGGGTCGCGGTGCTCGACCGCCAGGGCCGCCTGGGCCGCGCGCGCAGCGGCACCTTCCTGCTGCCCCCGGTGGTGGCCCGGCTGGTACGCCAGGGCTACGAACTGGGCCAAGCCGACGATGTGGTCTGCGGCGAGGAGAACAGCAAGCAAAAGATGGGTGCCGTGGGCCTGCTCAGCGGCGGCGTGATCGACCGCACTGCGTTGTACGAACACGCCATCGTGCTGGCCCTGTTGCCCTTCAAGCACCCGGTCTTTCGCCATACCTCTTCACCCTCTCCCACGGCGGGCAGGCCATGAGGGCGCACAGGACCAGGCAGCGTCTCGCTGCGCTCAGCCGGGCCTTCGTCTCCCACCCGTTGTGGCGGCAGCCCTGGGTGGTGGCCCTGCTGGCCCTGATCGCGGCCTCGGCCGGGCTGTACCTGCTCTGGTGGGCCACGGCCATCTGGGGCCCCATGGCCAACTCCGACGGGCTGACCTATTTGGTCACCGCCCGCATGATCCACCGTGGTCTGGGCTACGGCTACCCGCGATTTGGCGGCGGCATCAAGCCCGTGACCCACTTCCCGCCGGGCTACCCCTGGGCCATCAGCCTGCTCATGTCCCTGACCCACGGCGACGAGGCCCGGGCCGCCTTGCTGCTCAACGCCCTCTCCCTGACCGCGCTGATCCTCCTCGCCGCCGGAGAACTCTACCAGGCTACGAAACACGCCTTCCCCGCGGCCGGGCTAGCCGCCTGGCTGGCCGTGGCCTTCCCCATGGCCTACCTCTACGGCTTCGTGTTCTCCGAGACCCTTTTCCTCCCCGTCGTGTTCCTGACAACCTGGGCTTTGCGCCGCTGGCAAGAGAACCCCACCCCCTCACGCGCCCTGGTGACCGGCCTGATGGCTGGGCTGGCCGCCTACATCCGTTGGATCGGCCTGCTCCTCCCCGCCTGGATCGTGTTGGACACTCTGCTCTTCTGGCGACGCCGACGCCCCCGGGGCTGGTGGTACCAACTCACCCTGGCCGCCGCCGGTGCCATCCTCCCTACGGGAGTGTTGCTGCTGGTCAACCATGTTCGGGGAGGCGCCGCCACCAACCGCCAGCTCCTCTGGCATCCCCCCACCCGCGAAAAATGGCAGCAGGCCCTGCACACCTTCTGGGCCTGGGCCGACCCCCTCACCCAGCGCATCGCCGAACACGACCCCCGGCTCACCCTGGCCCTCTACGCCCTCTGTCTGAGCGCCTTGACCCTGGCCGTTCTGGCGGCCTTCCGCGGCAGGATGCCCCAACCTCAACGCGACCTGCTACGACGCTGGGGCCTTTTCGCCCTCCTTTACTTTGCCGGTGTCGTGGCTGCCATCGCCCTGGTGGACGCCTCCACGCCGATGGATGCCCGCATCCTGGCCCCTCTGTTTCCCGCCCTCTCGCTGCTCTTTGCCCTCTCCCTCTGGTGGCTGGTGCGCCAACGCTCGATCGCCACGGTGTTGCTCACGGCGGTATGGGTGGGCCTGCTTTTCTTCAACCCGAAGTACGCCAAGCAGCATCTCACCGATTACCATTACTACGGCTTCCAACTGCGCGCCAAACGCTGGCAAAAAGCCCCCATCTGGGACGCTGTGCGCGCCCTACCCCCTGAGGTCCAGATCTTCACCAACGAATACCAGGAAACCCTTTACTACGCCGACCGGCCGGCGTCGGTGTTGCAGTTCCCCCTCATCCGCGACGGCAAAGCCTATCTCTTCGACCCCGTGACCCTGGAAACCCGGGAACTTTCTTATCATTCCCTGCAGGAATGGGCGCGCGACCTGCGCCAGCGATACGCCGGGCAATGCGTGGCTGTGGTCTATGTGGCTATCCAGGAGGAAGAAAACCGCTACCGCTCCCTACGGGAGGCCCTGCTACCCGTCTTCACCCCAGTGTACGAAGACGCCAGCGGCATCATCTTCGCCCCACCAGGGATGGAGGACTGCCTGCGGCCAAAAAACTCCCCATCGCCCCCGTAAGGAGATGGCCCTGTGTCCCCTCTTCCCTCCCGATGGTGGTAAACTAAAGCCTTGAAGGTTGCTTTGAACACGTGTGCAATCCTTCTCTTACCTTTAGGAGGTCAAACGATGAGCGACAAGAAATGGGTCTACCTCTTCTCCGAAGTGGATCAGGCCGAAGCCTATGTGGGCGGCAGTTGGGATGCCGTGCGGGGCCTGTTGGGCGGCAAAGGGGCCAACCTGGCCGAGATGACCCGCATCGGCGTGCCCGTTCCTCCGGGATTCACCATCACCACCGAAGCGTGCAACGCCTACTACGAGAGCGGCGGCAAGTTTCCTGAAGGCATGTGGGAGCAGACTCTCGCGGCCCTGAAGAAAGTAGAAGAGCAAACCGGGAAAAAGTTCGGCGACCCCAAGAATCCTTTGCTGGTCTCCGTGCGCTCGGGTGCCAAGTTCTCCATGCCCGGCATGATGGATACCGTGCTCAATGTGGGTCTCAACGACAAGACAGCCAAAGGCATGGTGGAACTCACCCAAAACGAACGCTTCGTGTACGACGCTTACCGCCGGCTGATTCAGATGTATGGCTCGGTGGTGCTGGATATCCCAGACGAGGCCTTTGAAGAGGTCCTGGAAGCGATGAAACGGGAGCGGGGCGTGGAAGAGGACACCGACCTCACCGCCGAGGATTTGAAGGAGTTGGTGGAACGCTTCAAGAAGGTGGTGAAGGAACACAAGGGCTTCGACTTTCCCCAGGATCCCATGGAGCAGTTGAGGCTGGCCATCGAGGCCGTGTTCCGCTCCTGGAACAGCAAACGGGCCATGGATTACCGCAACGCGGCGGGCATCCCCCATGACTTGGGCACCGCCGTCAACATCGTCACCATGGTGTTCGGCAACATGGGCTGGGACAGCGGCACCGGTGTAGCCTTCACCCGCAACCCCAGCACCGGCGAAAAGGAAATCTGGGGCGAGTATCTGCTCAACGCCCAGGGCGAGGATGTGGTCGCCGGGATCCGCACCCCTTCGCCCATCCAGAAGATGGCCGAGGAACTGCCCGAAGCCTACAAGCAATTCCTGGACATCGCGGAGAAACTGGAAAAGCACTACCGCGAGATGCAGGATGTGGAGTTCACCATCGAGCGGGGCAAGTTGTGGATGCTCCAGACCCGCAACGGCAAGCGCACGGCCAAGGCCGCGGTGAAAATCGCCGTGGATATGGTCAACGAGGGCCTGATTACCAAAGAAGAGGCCGTGACGCGCATCACGCCGGCGCAGGTGGACACCCTGCTGCACCCGCAATTCGACCTCGCCGAGGTGGAGAAAGCCCGCAAGGAGGGGCGTGTCATTGCCAAAGGCGTGAACGCCTCGCCCGGGGCCGCCGTGGGCAAGGTGTACTTCGACGCCGACACGGCCGAGAAGATGGCCAAGGAACACGGCGAAAAGGTCATCATGGTGCGGCCCTTCACCAAGCCCGACGATGTGCATGGCATGATCGCCTCCCAGGGCATTCTCACCAGTGAGGGCGGCGCCACCTCCCACGCGGCGGTGGTCGCACGGCAATTCGGCATCCCGGCCGTGGTGGGCGCCGGGGCCATCCGCATTGACCTGGAAAAGCGCCAGATGACCGTGGGCGACATCACCGTCCAGGAAGGCGACTGGATTTCCATCGATGGCTCCACGGGCGAGGTCTTCTTAGGACAGATGCCCACCATCGCCCCCTCGCTGGAAGAGCAAACCGAGTTGCTGACCCTGCTCGACTGGGGCGATGAAATCGCGGCCACGCCGGGCATCCGCCCGGCGCCCGAAGGCTGGCCCACCACGGGGTTGCAGGTGTGGGCCAACGCGGACTATCCGGAAGACGCTCGCCGCGCCCGTGCCTACGGGGCCAAGGGCATCGGCCTGGCCCGCACCGAGCACATGTTCTTCGAGCCGGAGCGCCTGCCCATCGTGCAACGCATGATTTTGGCCGAAAGCACCGAAGAACGCAAAGCCGCCCTGAACGAATTGCTGCCCTTCCAGCGCAGCGACTTCGAGGGCCTGTTCGAGGCCATGGACGGTTACCCGGTGATCATCCGCCTCATCGACCCGCCTTTGCACGAGTTCCTGCCCTCGCTGGAGAGCCTCATCGAAGAAGTGGCCACGATGAAGGCCAAGGGCGAAACGGAAGGGCTGGCCGAGAAAGAAGCCCTGCTGGCCAAGGTGCGCGCCCTGCACGAAAGCAACCCCATGATGGGCATGCGCGGCGTGCGCCTGAGCATCGTGATGCCCGAAATCGTGGAGATGCAGGTGCGGGCCATCTTCGAGGCGGCCTGCAATGTGAAAGCCCGCGGCGGCAGCCCCAAGCCTGAGGTGATGATCCCGCTGACCAGCCATGTGAACGAGTTGAAGCGCATCCAGCCCCGGCTGGAGGAAATCGCCAAGCAGGTGATGGAGGAGAAAGGCGTCACCGTGGAGTACAAATTCGGCACCATGATCGAGATCCCACGGGCGGCGCTGACCGCCAGGGAAATCGCCGAGGTAGCCCAGTTCTTCTCCTTCGGCACCAACGACCTCACCCAGATGACCTTCGGCTACAGCCGCGACGACGCCGAGCGCAACTTCCTCATCACCTACATCGAGGAAGGCATCCTGCCCGCGAACCCCTTCCAGACCGTGGACCGGGACGGCGTGGGGCGGCTGATGAAGATCGCCGTGGAAGAGGGTCGCGCCACGCGGCCCGAACTGGAAGTGGGTATCTGCGGCGAGCACGGCGGCGACCCGGCCACCATCGAGTTCTGCCACCTCATCGGACAGAACTATGTCAGTTGCTCGCCCTTCCGCGTGCCGGTGGCCCGCCTAGCCACCGCCCAGGCCGCGTTGAAGCACCGGCCCAAAGCGTAGTCGGCCCCAGCGAGCCCCTTTTTGGCCCGGAGGACAGTCCTCCGGGCCTTTTTCTATCCCTTCTTCTCTGACCCACGTTGTCTACATGCCTGTATCGCTGCTTGCTGGTTCCACTGGCCACGGATTTTCCTTCCTTCAGAGCCGGAAACGGCCTTAATTTCTGATAAAATGAAAAGGCACTCTTTTCATCGAGGTATCATCATGAGCCACTGGCCAGGCAAATTCATCATCGGACTGACCGGAAACATCGCCACGGGCAAAAGCGTGGTACGCAAGATGCTGGAACATCTGGGCGCCTACACCATCGACGCCGACATGCTGGCCCATCGGGCCATCGCCAAAGGCGCACCGGGCTACCAGCCCGTGATCGACACCTTTGGCAAATGGATTCTTGGCCCCAATGGGGAAATCGACCGCAAGAAACTGGCCGCCATTGTGTTCAGCGACCCCGAAGCGCTGCAACGGCTGGAAGCCATCGTCCACCCCCTGGTGGGCGAAGCCATCGACTGGTTGGCACGCCACAGCCCCCGCAAGGTTATCGTCATCGAAGCCATCAAACTGCTGGAAAGCGACCTCAAGGGCCTGTGCGACAGCGTCTGGGTGGTGGACGCCTCGCCCGAAACCCAACTGGCCCGCTTGATGCGCAAGCGCGGGATGAGCGAACGCGAGGCCCGCCGCCGCATCGCCGCCCAGCCCCCGCAACAGGCCAAAGTCGCCGCCGCCGATGTGGTCATCCACAACGACGGCTCTTTCGAAGACACCTGGAAACAGGTCGTCGCCGCCTGGCGCCGGGTGGTGGCCAGGGCGACGGGCACCGAGGCCCAAACCGGCCCCGTCACCGTGGCGACCTCGGCATCCTACCATGTGGAGCGCGGGGGGCCGCGTCAGGCGGAGGAAATCGCCCGCTTCATCAGCCAAGTCACCCGGGGGCAGCGCCAGCCCACCCGCACCGACATCCTGGCCGCTTTCGGGGAACAGGCCTACTTGCTGCTGCGCCGGGGAAAGCAACTGGTGGGCCTGGCCGGGTGGCAGGTGGAAAACCTGATTTCCCGCACTATCGAGTTCTATCTGGCCCCCGAAGTCGATCCCGAGCAAGGGATTCCCTTGATGGTGCAGGAGATCGAGCGCGGCTCCCAGGAATTGCAGTGCGAGGCTGCGCTGATCTTCCTGCTGCCCGCCATGCTCCAGGCCAATCCCAAGGTCTGGGAGCGCCTGGGCTATCAGGTGCGCCAGCCGCAGGACCTGGGCGTGCGCGCCTGGCAGGAGGCCGCCCGTGAATCCCAGCCACCGGGCACGGTGATGCTGTTCAAACAACTGCGCAAGGATCGGGTACTCCACCCCATCTGATGTGAGGCCCCATGCAAGCCCTTCTCGACAACCTCATCTTCGTCTTTCAACGGTTGACCTGGACCAGCGTGGTGGACATCCTGCTGGTCACTTTCATCTTCTTCGTGATCCTGGTCTGGCTGCGCGACACGCGGGCCATGGCCCTCATCAACGGCATTGTGTTCCTGCTGGTCATCAGCAGCCTGTTGACCAGCCTGATCAACCTCCCCGCCTTCACCTGGCTGGTGCGCACGGCCTCCCCCGCCCTGGTGCTGGCCATACCGGTCATCTTCGCCCCGGAGATCCGCAAAGCCCTGGAGCGACTGGGACGAGCGGGGACATGGTTCGTTCACGAGGCCACGCATACCCACGGCGTTCTTCCCGTTATCGTGGATGCCGCCGCCCGGCTGGCCGCCAAGCGCCACGGCGCCCTCATCGTGTTGCAACGCACAGTGGATCTGAGCGAATACACCGAAACGGGCGTCCCCCTGGACGCCAAAGTGACCACCGAACTCCTGTTGCAAATGTTTTATCCCAAGACCCCGCTGCATGACGGGGCCGTGATTATCCAGGATGGGCGCATCAAAGCCGCGGCCTGCGTGTTGCCTCTCTCCACCAGCGGCGTGCTCAACCGCACGCCAGACCACCAGATGGGGTTGCGGCACCGCGCGGCCCTGGGCATTACCGAGAGCACCGACGCCGTGGCCGTGGTCGTTTCGGAGGAAACCGGGGCCATCTCGGTGGCCGTGCGGGGACGCATCCTGCGCCGGCTCAGCCCGCAACGCCTGGAACAGGTGCTCCACACCCTCTTCCCGCCGCCGGAGGAAACCCACATCCATCAACGCCTGCGTCGCTGGTTCAAGCCTTCAGCCGCAGAACCCCCATCATCCCATCAGGACAAATCATGAGACTCGCCTGGCTGCTCTTTTTCTGGCACTGGTTCAAACGCCACCTCAACGCCCTGTTCACGGCACTCATCCTGGCCATCGCCGTGTGGGTTTCGGCCGTGCTCGACAGCGACCCGAACACCCAGGGATGGCTCCCCTACACCGTCCCGCTGGAAGTCCACAACCTGCCAGCGGACATGATCGTCACCAACGGGTTACCCCAGGCGGTGCGCCTGCGCGTGCGCGCCCCCCAATCCGTCTGGGAACGTCTGACCACCGAGCCCTCGCTGGTGGAAGCCGTGGCCGACCTCAAGGGCATCGACCATCCCGGCAATTACATCGTGAGCATCCAGCCCCTTGTTGAGGCCCGACCGGTGCAGATTCTGGAATACGACCCCCAGGAACTCACCCTCACCCTGGACTACCTAGCCTCCCGCACCCTCCCGGTCGAGGTGGAACAAAACGGCGAGGTGGCCCTGGGGTATTACACCAGCCGCCCCCTGGTTTCGCCTTCCCGGGTGACCCTGACCGGCCCGGCAAGCGAACTGGAGCAGGTGGCGAAAGTGATCGTTACCGTGGACCTCAACAACACCCGGGAGACCATCCGCCGCACCCTGCGCCCCCTCCCAGTGGACGCCGAGGGGCACCCGGTCACCGGGCTGACCATCGATCCTGAAACGGTGGCCCTGACCATCCCCGTGCGCCAGTTGGGCGGCTACCGCGATGTGGCTGTAAAAGTGGTGCTCAAAGGGCAGGTGGCTCAGGGGTACCGGATCACCAATGTAAGCGTTTCCCCACCTGTGGTCACGGTCTTTTCTCAGGATCCGGAACTGGTGCGTGCCCTGCCGGGTTATGTAGAAACCGAACCGCTGGACATCAGCGGAGCCACGGACGATCTGGATGCCTCGCTGAAAATCAACCTTCCTGAGGGGATCACGCTGGTGGGGCTAGAAAGTGTGCTGGTGCAGGTCAACATCGCCGCCATTGAGGGCAGCGTCACCTACACCGTGCCCATCGAGGCCATTGGCCTGCCCCTGGGCATGGAAGCGGTGATTCAGCCGTCCGAAATCGATGTCATCCTCTCGGGGCCGCTCCCGGTGTTGGACAAATTGAGCCAGACCTCGCTGCGGGCCACGGTGGACCTGAGCGACCTCCCCTTGGGCACGCACCAGGTGGAGCCCGTGGTCGAGGTTCTGGCCAAGCAGGTGACGGTGGACGCCATCAACCCCACCACGGTGGAGGTGACCATCCAGCCCGCCCCCACCCCAACCCCAACCACCACCCCTTAGCCCTATCCGGCAGCAAGGAGTGCCCTTATGGCAAAAGCGCGACCAGTTGTGGCCCTGGTGGGCCGGCCGAATGTGGGTAAGAGCACCCTATTCAACCGCCTGGTCGGCACCCGTCTGGCCGTGGTGGACGACACGCCGGGCACCACCCGTGACCGGCTGATCGCCGAGGCCGAATGGACCGGCGTGGTCTTCGATGTGGTAGACACCGGGGGCATCGACCCCACCGCCGGGCAGCGGGGCAAATCGCCGCTCTCCGTCGGTTCGGCGGCGTTCATTGAAGAGATTCGCCGACAGGCCGAGGCCGCCATCCGCGAAGCTGACGCCGTGATCTTCCTGGTCGATGTGGAAAGTGGCGTTACCCCGGCCGACCGCGAAGTGGCGGCCATCCTGCGGCAGTTTCAACAAGAGCGCGAGGGGAAGCCCTGGCCACCGGTGCTGTTGGCCGTGAACAAGGTCGACTCCCAGCAACGGGCCGAGAACCTCTACGAGTTTTACGAACTGGGCATCGGCGACCCCCACCCCATTTCGGCCCTCCACGGGCGCGGCGTCGGCGACCTGCTGGACGCCCTGGTGGCCGTGCTTCCCCGCGCCCCACGAGAGACGGAAGGGGACGAACAGGAGGAAGAGGCGCCCAAAATCGCTATCGTGGGACGACCCAATGTGGGCAAATCCAGCCTGCTCAACCGCCTGCTGGGCCAGGAACGCGTCATCGTGAGCCCCATCCCGGGGACCACGCGCGACCCTGTGGACACCCGTATCACCTACTACGGCAAGCCGGTCATTCTCATCGACACGGCGGGGATTCGCCGTCGGGGGCGCATCGACCCGGGGGTGGAGAAATACTCGGTCATCCGCACCCTGCGCGCCATCCGCCGGGCCGATGTCGCCGTCCTGCTCATCGACGCCGTGGAAGGGCTAACCGCGCAGGACGCCCACATCGCCGGCTTTGTGCTCGACGCCTGGAAGCCCGTGGTGCTGGCGGTCAACAAGTGGGACGCCATCAAAAAAGACACCTACACGATGAACGAATACACCGCCCGCATCCGCAGCGAACTGGATTTCCTCAGTTACGCGCCGTTGCTCTTCATTTCGGCGAAGACCGGCCAGCGGGTGCACCAGGTTTTGCCCACCGCCCTTCAGGTCTACGAAAACAGCCTCATCCGCATCCCCACCTCGCGACTGAACCGGATCATCCAGGACGCCATCGCCTATCATCCACCGCCCTCCCGCAGCGGCAAAGCGCTGAAAATCTACTTCGCCGTCCAGGTGGGGGTGGCCCCGCCAACTTTCGTGCTGCATGTCAACGACCCCAAACTGATACACTTCACCTACCTGCGCTATCTGGAGAACCGCCTACGCGAGGCACAGGATTTCACCGGAACCCCCTTGCGCCTGTTGCTGCGTAAACGGGAGCACTGACCCTGGCTTTGGAGACCCCTATGGACAACAACATGCTGGCATCTCTCATCCAACAAGTCACCCAACGCGTGCTGGCCGCGCTGGAAAAACAACCTGCATGGGATTGGAGGATCGAGGAAGACCAGGTCGAGGCGGTACGCGTTCGCACCGTCCTTACCCCCCAGGGAGGCGTACTAACCGCCCATCGCGCCTCCTCGTCCTCCCGCTCCGCCCCACCCGCAGGGCCGCTCACCCCCGAAAGGTTGGCCGCCCTCATCGACCATACGCTGCTCAAACCCGAGGCCACCCCGCAGCAAATCGCCCAACTGTGCGCCGAGGCCCGCGAACATCGCTTTGCCGCCGTATGCGTCAACCCCGTCTATGTGCCTCTGGCCGCCGATTTGCTGGCCAGCAGCGAGATCGAGGTGGCGACTGTGGTAGGATTCCCCCTGGGCGCCACCCCCACCGCGGTCAAAGTCTTCGAGACCCTGCAGGCTATCCAGGACGGCGCCACCGAGATCGACATGGTGCTGCCCATCGGCCTGCTCAAAGCGGGCCGATACGACAAAGTGGCCCAGGACATCAACACAGTCGCCCAGGCCGCCCACGCCGCCGGGGCCATCGTGAAAGTGATCCTTGAGACCGCTTTGCTCACCGACGAAGAGAAAATCGCCGCCTGCCTGCTGAGCAAACACGCTGGCGCCGATTTCGTCAAAACCTCCACCGGGTTTGGCCCCGGCGGGGCCACGGTGGAGGATATCGTCCTCATGCGCCGGGTCGTCGACCCACATCTGGGGGTCAAAGCGGCGGGGGGCATCCGCACCTTTGCCCAGGCCAAAGCCATGGTGGAGGCCGGGGCCAACCGCCTGGGCGCCAGCGCCGGTGTGCGCCTGGTCGCCGAGGCCCACAAGGTCCTGAACGAATGAGCATCTCCCACCCGCTCGCCCCTTTCTCCAAGGAGCCCTTATGCGTCTCCGTCCCCTGAGTGGGTTCCTCCTACTCCTCGCCTTCCTGAGCCTGGGGGTGCCCCCTGCGGCGGCTCAATCCCCGCCCATCAGCGCCCAGGGGGCCGTCCTTTGCCCTCCGGTGGCGCCCCTGGACCGGCCCCTCAACTGCGCGCCGCTGGGCGCCGCCGCCTATGTGGATCAATGGGGCGCTCAGGGGGTCACCTTCCCGCTGACCCCGCCGCCAGCCATCCCCATTGCGCCGGACTGGCTTTCGCCCCCCCCTGACAGCCTGCCATACTACGCCTATGTGCAGGCCGACAAAGCCCGCATGTATCGGCGGACCAGCGATGGGCTGGATACCGAACGGCCAGCGAAAACCTATCCTCCCGGTCTGGTGTATGTTTCCTACGACTGGGTGACCTACAGCGGGCACCAGCGCATCTACCGCGTGGCCCCCGAGGCCAACTTGTGGATGCAGGGGAAGGACCTGCTCCCCGTGACCCCTTCCGCCTTTCGCGGCGTGCAACTGACCGCCCCGCCACCGCGCCCCTTCGGCTGGAGCGTCGCCAACCGTGTTCAACCTCGCAAAGCCCCGGGGCTGGGTCAGGAAACCTGGCCTTACCTCTTGAAACGCTACACCCTCGTACAGGTGTACGACCAGCGCGAAGCCGATGAGCTGACCTGGTACATGATCGGCCCCAACCTATGGGTGGAACAACGCTGGGTTGGGCTGGTGTTCCCCCGCGAAGAGCCCCCCGAAGGCGTCACCACTTCGCGGTGGATTGAAATCAACCTTTTCGAGCAAACGCTGGCCGCCTACGAGGGCAACCGCCTGGTCTTCGCCACCCTGGTCTCCACCGGCTCGCCCCCCTTCTGGACCCGACCGGGGCTGTTCGCCATTTACGAAAAACACGCCACGACCGACATGCGCGGCTCGTTTATGAGCGACCGCTCCGATTACTACATGCTGGAAGATGTGCCCTGGACCATGTACTTCGACGAAGCCCGGGCCCTCCATGGCGCATACTGGCATGATGTGTTCGGCTACCCCACTTCCCACGGTTGCGTGAACCTCACCATCGCCGACGCCCACTGGCTCTTCGAATGGGCCCAACTCGGCGATCAGGTTTATGTGTGGGACCCCTCGGGAAAGACCCCCACCGATCCGAGCCTCTACGGCTCAGGGGGATTCTGACCCGCGCGGTGACCGGACCGGGGCCATGGACGCATGGCCCCGGTGTTCATTCTCCGGCCAGCAAACGAAACGAGCGCCGATGAATGGGGGAAGGCCCTAAGCGACGCAAGGCCGCTCGATGCGCCGCCGTGCCATAGCCTTTGTGCTGGGCGAACCCGTAACCCGGATAGCGCGCCTCCAGCGCCTCCATCAGCGCATCGCGGGAGGTCTTGGCCAGCACCGAGGCCGCCGCAATACTGAGCACCAGGGCATCGCCCTTGGGCATCGCCGTTTGGGGGAGTTCGACTTCGGGGAGCAACAAATGGTCGAGCAACAGATACTCGGGGGGCACGGTCAGTTGGCGCAACGCCCGGCGCACAGCCAGGCGCGTGGCAGGCAAAATCCCCCAGCGGTCGATCTCCCTGGCCGAAGCAAACCCGACCGCCCAGGCGAGGGCGATCCGGCGCACTAAAGTGGCCGCGGCCTGCCGCCGAGACGAGGACAACTGCTTGGAATCCATCACCCCGTCCAGCGCGTCTGGCTCGATGTCGGGGGGCAAAATCACCACCGCCGCCGCCACCGGCCCGGCCAGGGCGCCACGCCCGGCCTCGTCCACCCCGGCCACATGGCGCAGTCCCCCCTGCCACAAAGCCCCCTCCAGACGAAGATCAGGTTTACGGCGGGTCATACCGTCCCTGCCAGGCATTCCAGCGGATGGTCAACAGGTCCCACGCCATACGCAAGGAATCCTGCACCAGATGAACCCGGCTATCGGGGTTGAAGTACCACGGGATGGGCACTTCCACGATGCGATACCCCCGCCGCCGGGCGATGAACAGCACCTCCACATCGAAGGACATGCCCATCAGGGTCTGATAGCGAAACACATCTTCGGCCACCTCGGCGCGAAAGCATTTGAACCCACATTGCGTATCCTGCAAGCCCGGCAGCGCCAGCAAGCGCACCATCCAGTTGAACCCCCGGCCAAGCAGATGGCGATAAGCCGGCTCGTGGTAACGCACCGCTCCCGGCGCTTCCCGCGAAGCGATGGCGATATCGAAATCCGTCAATTGGGGCGGCAGGAACCGCGGCAACTCCTCGATAGGCATGGAGAGATCCGCATCGGCCATAAAGCGAAAACAGCCCCGCGCCGCCAGCATGCCGCGCCGCACAGCCAACCCTTTGCCCCGTGCCTCTTCTCGCAGCGCACGGACAAGCGGAGAGCGCCGGGCGTATCGCTGCGCGATGGCCCAGGTATCGTCCTGGCTGCCGTTTTCCACCACCAGCACCTCAGCCGCGTAAGGTTGGGTGTGTAAAAAAGCCAGTACCTTGTCCAAGGTACCGGGCAGGCGATGGGCCTCGTTGTGCGCAGGGATGACTATGGAAAGAAAAATCTCAGAACGCAACAGGAACCTTCTCCCAGGTCATGGAGCGCTGGTGAGCACGATGAGGATGATGAAACCCACCAGGATGAGGATGTCCATCCAGGCCAGCACGCCCAGGATCAGCCACTGTTTCGGCGTAAAGTTGAGGTAGCGTTGCCACTGAGGCGGGATCAGAACGCGTCGAGCGGCAGCCCCCGGCTGACCGGCCTTCTTCACGCCCGCCTGCGGCTGTTCCGCCTTCTGGCGCAGGGGAGAAGGGGCCAGGAGTTCGACAATTTGCTCCACCTCGTCGGCCGATAAAGCCGAGCGCAAACGGACCACCTCCCGGGCGAAATGCTCCAACCCATCGGCCTGTACCACCCGCACCGAGGGGCGAATGGCATCCACCAGTGTACCGGGGTCAGTGGCGATCAACACCGGCTGCACCTCGATGGCCGTCCCGGCCTTGGCGCTCAAATGCTCCTCCAGCGCGCGGGCCAAAGCCATCGTGTGCCGCACCAGGTTGAGCTTCAAAGGGCGGAACCGGCGGCTACGGGTATCGATCTCCTCCCAGATATCCTCGCGCACGCGAAAGGTCCCCTTCTGGGGCGTCACATAGAGGAGGAACACTCCAGTGGGGCCCACGATAACAGGGGGCAGGGGCACTTTGAGGTCCGGGATGCGCACATTGCGCAGCAGCACAAACCGTCCGTCCAGGTGCTGGTTGAAAGGGCGCAGCAAGACTTCCTGAGCCCGGTATTCTTTATACCAGCCCCAGCCGTAACGGAAAATGGCCTGGAGAATCTTCCAGTAATCCGGCTTGCGCGTTTTGGGATTGATAAAAGAGAGACGATTACGGTGGCGCATCGTGGCCCTCCCGGAGGGGATAAGGTTATTATACGCGAAAAACGCGCGGTAGATGCCCTCTCGGCAGTCCCTGATGATATACTTGCAGAGAGGAACCCCTCGCGACGGAGGAGGATATGCGCGTGTTACTGCAAAGGGTCTGCTGGGCCCGCGTCACCGTGGCAGGTCATCCCATCGCGGAGATTGGGCCGGGGGTATTGCTTTTGGTCGGGGTCACCCACGGTGACGGGGAGGAACAGGTGGACTACCTGGCCCGGAAGATCGCCCACCTGCGCATTTTCGAAGACGAGGCCGGCAAAATGAACCTCTCCCTTCTGGATGTCAAAGGAGCCGCCCTGGTGGTCTCCCAATTCACCCTCTATGCGGACACCCGCAAAGGCCGCCGTCCCGCTTTCGTCGCTGCCGCCCCGCCAGAGGTAGCCGCCCCCCTAGTCGAGGCCTTTGCCCGTCGGCTGCAGGACCTCGGGGTGCCGGTGCAAACTGGTCAGTTCGGCGCCCACATGGATGTGGAACTCTGCAACGATGGGCCGGTGACCATCTGGTTGGAACGGTAACCCTTCCCGGCGGCTGTGCGCCGCTGGGTTCATTTTTTTTCTTCGGAGGATGCTCATGCCCGCCAAACGACGCCTCAAAGCGGAAGACCTTTACCGCTTCCAACTCATCAAAGACTTACGCATCTCCCCCGATGGTCAATGGGTGGTGTATATGATGGAACGGGTGGACGCCAAACAGGAGAAAAAATACACCAACCTGTGGCTGGCGTCCACCGATGGACGGCGTGCGCCCCAACCCTTCACCACCGGCGACCACAACGACACCATGCCCCGCTGGTCCCCCAACGGCAAGATCATCGCCTTCATCTCCAACCGTCACGATGAAAAACAGCCGCAAATCTACCTCATTCCCCTGGACGGCGGCGAAGCGCGTCAACTGACCAGGGACCTGAAAGGGCAGTTCGGCGCCCTGGAATGGTCCCCCGACGGCAAGCAACTGCTTATTCAGTTTCGTCAGACCGACCCCGAGGTGTTGGAGCGGGAAAAGGACGAAACCAGGAAGAAACGGGGGGTGGTGGACCGCCCCATCACCCGACTGCACTACAAACTCGACGGAGCCGGTTTCCTGCCCAAGGAACGCTGGCACCTCTGGCTGGTGGATGTGCGCTCGGGCAAAGCACGGCAACTCACCCAAGGCGAACAGTACGAGGAATGGGACCCGGCCTGGAGCCCCGACGGCCAGCACATTGTCTTCTGCTCCAACCGGCAACCCGACCCCGACCGCGATCCGGAAGCCATCGATCTCTACCTCATCCCCGCCCAGGGTGGGGAAATGCAACGCCTGCCAGCTCCTGTGGGGCAGAAGAGCATGCCGCGCTTTTCGCCCGATGGGCGCTGGATCGCCTACTACGGCACCGAGGGGCGCGGCGCCTGGTGGCGGAACACGGGGCTCTGGGTGCTCCCCGCGGAAGGCGATGGCCCGGCGCAGAACCTCACGGCACCCTTTGACCTCCACGCCGCGGTGGATGTGATCAACGACCTGATCGGCGCCGCCTTCACGCCCCCACCCCAGTGGTCACCCGATGGGCAATGGCTTTATTTTCCCGTCTCTCGCCATGGGCGCAGCGAGTTGCGCCGCATCCATCCCGCCGGCAGCGGCATGGAAACCCTGATCGCCCGCGACGGCGTGGTGGGCGCTTTTGACCTTAGCGCCGACGGCCAGCACTTGGTCTACTTCTTCGGCACGCTGACGGATCCTGGTCAGGTATGGTCGTGGAACCGCCAAACCAACCGGCATCGACCACTCACCCGTCTCAACGCCTGGCTCAAACGGGTGAACCTGGGCCAGACGCAGGAAGTATGGTTCACCGCCGAAGACGGGTACCGCCTCCAGGGGTGGATTTTGACCCCGCCCGACTTCGACCCTCAAAAACGCTACCCCACCATCGTGGAGATTCACGGCGGCCCCATCACCCAGTACGGCTTCCTGATGATGCACGAGTTTTACTATCTGGCCGCCCAGGGATATGTGGTCGCCTTCAGCAACCCCCGGGGAGGCAGAGGGTACGGCGAAACCCATGCCCGGGCTATTGTGGGCGACTGGGGCAACCGCGACTACGCCGACCTGATGGCCTTTGCCGATTTCGTGCAAAGCCAGCCTTATGTGGAAGCCGAACGTATGGGCGTGACCGGGGGCAGTTACGGCGGCTACATGACTTTATGGATCGTGGGGCACACCCACCGCTTCCGCGCGGCCGTGGCGCAACGCTCGGTGAGCAATCTGGTCAACTTTTGGGGCAGCAGCGACATGAACTGGCTGACCGAGCACCTCATCGGGATTCCTAAACCGCCCTGGGAAGCGCTGGAAGACTACTGGCGCGTCTCGCCCCTGGCCTACCTGCATCAGGCCAAGACGCCCACATTGATCATCCACAGCGAAAACGACCTGCGTTGCCCGGTGGACCAGGGCGAACAGGCCTATGTGGCCCTCAAATACACCGGGGTGGACACCGAACTGGTGCTCTTCCCCGAGGAGTCCCACGGCCTCTCACGCGGCGGACGCACCGACCGACGCATCGCGCGCTTGAAACACATCCTCCGGTGGATGGACCGCTATCTGAAGGGGTAGCCTGTTTGTCCGTATCCAGACCTCCGGAGGAGTTTCCCGGGCTTGTTCAAAAAGTCTAACCTTGTTCCGGCGGGGATAGGTCCATCCCCGCCCCTCCATTTCCCCTCTTCTCCCCGCAACGCGGGGGGAAGAGGGGAGAAAGTGGAGTATAATCGGGGGCGGCAAATATCCCACGGCGGGCGGCGTTCCACCGCCCGTCGGTTCTTACTCCCATGCAAGGAAGGTTAGTGTGGCCGTCGCTCCCCTCTCTCCCGCGTCTCTCGACGAAACCCCGCTGGAACTTCCCGAAGACCAAACCCCTCCTCCTCCTCCGGCCCGGGGCGCCTCCTGTCTGCGCCTTATCTGGGAGGTGGTGGAAACCCTCCTCCTGGCGCTGGCTTTATACCTGGGCCTGAATTACCTGACGGCCCGGGTGCAGGTTCACGGCCAGAGCATGTACCCCACCTTCAAGGGCGGGGAATATGTCCTGGTGTACCGCCAGGCCTACCATTGGGGACAACCGCACCGGGGCGACATCGTGGTGTTCCATCCCGACTCCATGCGCCGCGAAGATTACATCAAACGCATCATCGGCCTGCCCGGCGATACGGTGCGCATCCACAACGGGGTGGTTTACATCAACGGGCATCCCATCGAAGAGCCTTACATCAGCGAACCCCCGCGTTACGAAGGCCAGTGGAAAGTCCCCGAGGGGTACATTTTCGTGCTGGGCGATAACCGGAACAACTCGCGCGACTCCCATGTGATGGGCCCCGTGCCTCTCAGCACCGTGGTAGGCAAAGCGGTGTTCGTTTACTGGCCCTGGCAATCTTTGGGTAAAATAGAAACACCCCCTCTGATGCCGTCTTCGAGTGCGACCGGGAGTGTGCGGTGATGAACCAGGAGTCCACTTATCCCTGTCCCCGCTGCCAGGCCGGGGTGCTGCACCTGCGCTATGTGACCTACTACACCCATCTGGGCGACGACCTGCTCACCGTGCCCAACTTCCCTGCCTGGCAATGCGATGTGTGCGGGTATCTGGAATACGACCCCAAGGCGCTGAACTTTCTGCATGTGTTGCTCTCGGCGCCGCTGCAGCACGAGCCCGTCCAGCGGCGCGGAGAGGCCTCCCGCTCGCCACGCCACCCCTCTTAAGCCGGATTGCCTGCCCCCTGAGGAGGATCTGTGAGCCCCACGGAAATCCTGATCCCCCTGGAAGTCTTCACCGCCACGCACCGGGTGGCAGGCAAAGTGCGCATTCGCCCCACCGGCCTCTGGGCCGTGATCCACGACCATACCACGGACTACCTGGAGGTGCTCGACGCCAGACTGGCCAGTCTGGTGCGCCCGCGAACCCTCCTGGCCGCCTACCATTCGCTGTCCATCGCTAAGGTGGGCATCCACGCCGTGGCCGTCAAGCAACCGAACCACTTAGGCCCATCCGTGCCCCTACGCAGCACGGGCAACCGGCGGCCGTACGAGGTCTGGGGCGCCACCCAGGTTTTTGAAGTCCAGGGCACCTTTTTCTGGAGCGGGGCCTTCTCTTCTGCAGCCGTTCTGGCCGACTACAAGGACACCTTTCTCCCCTTGCTGAACGCCCAACTGCACACCATCGTCTTCCCCACCCTCAAAATCCAGGCCCCCGCCATGTTGGTCAACCGCAACAAACTGGACCTGTTCACCCCGCTGAGCGCGCGCATTGCGCCAGCCAGGCCCTCTCAGGCGCAACAAGCGGAGTAAGGCCGCCTCACCTGGGAGCCATCCTACGCCTCAACAGGCCACAAGGACCGGATGCCATGACCTTCGATTCTCACGAATGGGTGTTGCGACGCGAAATGATCCGCGTCGCCCACCGCCTGGCCGCCCAGGGGTTCTTCCCCGGCACTTCGGGTAACCTCTCAGCCCGCCTTTCCACCGGGCGGGTGCTCATCACCCCTTCAGGGATCCCCAAAAGCCGCCTGCAGCCCGAAGAACTGCTCATCGTCCATCTGGACGGGGAAGTGGAACAGGGAATGCGCGGGCTGCGGCCCACCACCGAAACCCCCATGCACCTGGAAGTGTATCGTCAGCGGCCCGAAGTCGCCGCAGTGGTGCACGCCCACCCGGCCGCCGCCGTGGCGCTCACCCTGGCCGAGGTTTCTCTAGAAGAACCGACCCTGCCCGAGGTGCTGCTCCTCTTAGGCCCGGTACCCACCACGGCTTACGCCACGCCTTCCAGCGAAGAGAACCGCCTGGCCATCGCCGACCTCATCCGCGACCACGATGTGCTCCTCCTCGCCCGCCACGGCTCCCTCACCGTGGGTCGCAGCCTGGACGAGGCGGCCCAACGCCTGGAAGTCCTGGAACACGCGGCCCACACGCTGCTCTGGGCCCACATGCTCGGTGCGGTGGCCCCGCTGCCCGCCGAGGCCCTGAGCAAACTGGCGGCCGTTCGGCAGGCCTACCTTGACCAGGCGCCGCCAAAGGCTTGACCCATTTTCGCCCCTTTGGTAAAATCGGCGCGCCTGCCCCCATCGTCTAGCCTGGCCTAGGACACGGGCCTTTCAAGCCCGCGACACGGGTTCAAATCCCGTTGGGGGCACAGCGGACGGGTCGCCAGAAGCGGCCCGTCTTTCATTTGGGAGATGCTCATGTCCGCTCCCCTTTGTGCGCTCAACGCCTTGGAAGTCGGCGAACCCCTCTTCGGTACAGCCCCCCACGAAAAAGCCTGGCTCTTTCTGGAACACACGGGGCCATGGGGTGCCCGCGCCCTCGAAGAAAGCGACCTACCTGAAGTGGTGAAAGGGCGCCTCCTGCGTCTGCGCCGGGAAACCGGCGCACGGGTTTCCTTCATCCGCCGCGCCCAAGATACGCCCCCGCCCTGGCGGCTCATGCTCTGGAGGGCAGACCCGCAGGGCGGCCGCTGCGCCCGCTGGGCGTTGCCCGACCTGGAAGCCCTGCTCCATCTGCCGCTGGAGGATTGGCTGCGGGGTACCCGCCCTCTGCCCGCCGAGGCTTTATGCTCCAACCCCCTCTATCTGGTGTGCGTCAACGCTCGCCGCGACGCCTGCTGTGGACGTTTTGGCCCCCTCCTCTACCGGGCCCTCCAACGCCTCCGGCCCGACGCGGTGTGGATGAGCACCCATATAGGCGGCCATCGCTTTGCGCCCAACCTGATGGTGCTGTCCCACGGCCTGGCCTACGGACGCGTGCGCAGCGCCGAAGACGCCGCGGCCATCGTGCAAGCCACGGAACAAAGCCAGGTTCACCTGGGGCTGCTGGGCGGGCGCCTGGCCCTGCCCAGGCCCGCCCAGGCCGCCGAGCACTTCTTGCGGCAGCGCACCGGCGCGCGGGCCGTGGATGCCTTCCGCCTTGCATGGCTACGCGAATCACCCGAGCACCACTGGGAAGCCGCCTTCCTCGGCCCCGAGGAGCAGGCCTACCGCGTGACCTTGCGCCGGGAGAAAAGCCCCCTTCAGCGCCCCACCTCCTGCGGCGCACCGGCCAAACCCATGCGCTTTTATCGCCTGCAGGCCATCGAAACCCACCCGGTGCGCCGCTACCGCGCCGCCGGGGGCGTGATCGTCGGGCCGGAAGGGAAGGTGCTGGTGCTCTTGCGGCCCTCCCGCCGCGAGGTGCGCCTCCCCAAAGGGCACATTGAGCCGGGCGAGGAGCCCTGGGTCGCCGCCCGGCGCGAGATCGCCGAAGAAGCCGGGCTTTCCCCAGAAGATATGCACCCCCTGGCCGACCTGGGGGTCAAACCGGTAGGCTTTCTCTACGAAGGCGCGCTGGTCTGGCGTCACGAACACTACTTCCTGGTCCAATGGCAGAGCGGCTCCCTCATCCCCGGCGAAACGCAGTTCCTCCCCCTCTGGCTGCCCTGGGCCCAGGCCGAGGCGGCCCTGACCTACCCCGCGGAGAAAGCCTGGCTGCGCCGGGCGCGGGAAGCCTACCAACGCCTGCAGGAGGAACCGCAGGGATGAACCGTCTGCTGCAGCGATGGATTCGCCACCCCCGCGTGCTGTGCTGGATGCTCAACCTCTATCCCCCCTATCGGGGCGCCGGCGTGCGGGTCCGCCAGATTGCCCCGGACTTCCGCCGCATCGAAGTAGAAATGCCCCTGCGCTGGTTCAACCGCAACTATGTGGGCACCCACTTCGGCGGCAACCTGTACAGCATGACCGACCCCTTCTTCATGCTGATGCTCATCCACATCTTGGGGCCCGAGTATCAGGTCTGGGACCAGGCGGCCGAAATCGTCTTTCGGCGGCCTGGTCGCGGCACCGTGCAGGCCGTGCTCACTTTGGACGAGGCGCAAATCGAGGACATCCGCCGTCATACCGCCAATGGCGAACCTTACCGGCCCCGCTTCATGGTACAGGTGACCGACACCCAGGGGGAGGTGGTCGCCGAAGTGATGAAAGTGCTCTACATCAAAAAAGTGCGCTGAGGTCCCGGACGGTCAGGGCGTTTCCCCCATGTCCTCTCCCAACATGGCGTAAAGCATCACCCCGGCCGCCACGGCCAGGTTGAGCGACGAGACGCGCCCCCGCATGGGCAGGCGTACCAGCACATCACAGGCCGCCCGTTGGTCAGCGGTCAGCCCATGGCGCTCGCTGCCCAACAAGAGCACCATGGGCCGCCGATACGCCACCTGACGGTAGTCCACACGGCCATGGGCCGAGGTGCCGTACACCCGATACCTCTGCTTGCGCGCCCAGGCGACAAAGGCCGGGAACCCGGCCCGCACCACCGGATGGCGGAACAGGGCCCCCATACTGGCCCGCACGGCCTTAGGCTGAAAGGGATCGGCGCCCCCCTCCAACAGCAACAGCGGCCCGGCGCCCACGGCGTCCATGGTGCGCAGCAGCGCACCGATGTTGCCGGGGTCCTGGGGCGCGGTCACCGCCACGGCCCAGGGATGAACCCTGGGGGTCAGCGCGTCCAGCGAGGTCCAGCACACTTCGGCCACGGCCACCAGGCCCTGGCTGTGCTCGCGGGGGGAGAGGCTATCCAGCACCTCCGGCGTCACCGCCCACACGGGCACGCCCCACTCCCGCGCCTGAGCCACCAAACGGCGGCCAAAATCGCTGCGCAGACGGTCCGGCGACCAAAAGCCCCCCGCCAGGGGCCACCCGGCTTCCAGCGCCTCCCCCACATGGGCCAATCCCTCCACGAGAAAACGTCGCTGCTGCTTGCGCCCCTGGGGCCGCAGCAGCGCCCGCGCGGCTTTTACCTTAGGGTTCTGCCGGCTGCGGATCACCCCAGAGGCCGCATGTTCGGATGGCGTGGTCATGCGGCAAGTATACCAGGCCCGACCCCAACTTGATAGTTTTTGAAAGCCCGAACCCCTTAGGATTACCCGCTGGCCGGGGCCTTGCTCCTGCCCCGGCGACATCCTTACCTGGGAGAACCCATGAACGCCTCTTCCCGCATCCCCGGATTTTACAACCTCTCGTTGGAAGAACGTCGGCAAAGGCTGGACGCCATAGGGCTGCTGACCCCGGAGGAATTCGCCGCCCTGACGGGGGAAGCCGGGCTCACCGCCGGTCAGGCGGACCACATGATTGAGAATGTGATCGGCACCTTTGCCCTCCCCCTGGGCATCGCGCTCAATTTCGTGGTCAACGGGCGCGAGGTGCTGGTGCCCATGGCCATCGAAGAGCCCTCGGTGGTGGCCGCGGCCTCCTACATGGCCAAACTGGCGCGCGCTGGGGGCGGTTTTATGGCCCACACCAGCGCGCCGGAGATGATCGGCCAGATTCAAGTGGTGAATGTGGCCGACCCGGCCAGCGCCCGGCTGCGCGTGCTGGAAGCCCGAGAGGAACTGCTGGCCGAAGCCGCCACCTTCGACCCCGTGCTCCAAAAACTGGGCGGCGGCCCGCGGGACCTGGAGGTGCGCATCCTGGAGCACCCGGCCATCGGCCCCTTCCTGGTGGTGCATTTGATTTACGATGTCCGCGACGCCATGGGCGCCAACGCGGTGAACACGGCCTGCGAACGCCTGGCCCCGCGCATCGAGGCACTCACCAGCGGACGGGTGTATCTGCGCATCCTCTCCAACCTGGCCGACCGACGCATCGCCCGCGCCCGGTGCACCATCCCCGTGGAGGCGCTGGCCTTCGAGGACTTCAGCGGCGAAGAGGTGCGCGACGGTATCATCGCGGCCTGGGCCTTCGCCGCCGCCGACCCCTACCGCGCCGCCACCCACAACAAGGGCATCATGAACGGCATCGACCCCGTGGTCATCGCCACCGGCAACGACTGGCGCGCCGTGGAGGCGGGGGCCCATGCCTACGCCGCCCGCAACGGACGCTACACCACCCTGACCACCTGGGGCAAGGACGCCCAGGGCAACTTAGTGGGCACCATTGAGATGCCCATGGCCGTGGGCATCGTGGGCGGCGCCACCCGCGTGCACCCCACGGCCCAGGCCGCCCTGAAACTCATGGACGTGCACACGGCCAGCGAGTTGGCCGAAATCATCGTCTCGGTGGGCCTAGCGCAAAACCTGGGTGCCCTGCGCGCCTTAGCCACCGAAGGCATTCAGCGCGGCCACATGGCCCTGCACGCGCGTCAGGTGGCCGTGGCCGCCGGTGCACAAGGGGAAGAAATCGAGCAGGTGGCCCGCCGTCTGGTGGACGAAGGCGTGGTGCGCATTGACCGCGCCCAGGAGATTTTGGCCGAGTTGCGCAAGTAGCCGGACGGCCCTCACCCATCCCCCTCTTTTCCCCTGCCCTTCCCATCAGGAGAGGGAAGGGGGAGGCCCAAAGCGAAGCGGTGGGCCGGGGGGATGGGTGAGGGTGCCTGATAAAACCGGAAAGCCCGGAGGATACGATGAGCGAACTTGTGTTACGACCCCAACGCCCGGTGGGCATCGTGGGTTACGGGACCTATGTGCCCCAATACCGGCTCCCGGCCAGAGAAATCGCCCGCATTTGGACCGAGGGCAAGGGCGGCCTGCCCATCAAGGAGAAGGCCGTACCCGGTCTGGACGAGGATGTGGTGACCATCTCCCTGGAAGCGGCGCGCAACGCCCTGGCCCGCGCGCAGATTTCCGCCGACCAACTGCGGGCCGTATGGGTGGGTTCCGAGTCGCATCCCTACGCCGTCAAACCCACGGGCACCATCGTGGCCGAGGCGCTGGGGGCGGCCCCTAACGTGCAGGCCGGGGACTGGGAATTCGCCTGTAAGGCGGGCACCGAAGCCATGGTCGCGGCCTATGGCTTTGTGGGGTCCGGCATGGCGGATTACGCCCTGGCCATCGGGGCCGACACCGCCCAAGGGCGCCCGGGGGACGCTTTGGAGTACACGGCCGGCGCCGGGGGCGCGGCTTTCGTCATCGGCCCTGCCGAAGAAGCCCTGGCCGTGCTGGAGGCCACCTATTCCTATGTCACCGACACGCCGGATTTCTGGCGTCGGGCCTACCAGAAGTATCCCGAACACGGGACGCGCTTCACCGGCGAACCGGCTTACTTCCACCACATCACTTCGGCCGCCCGCACGCTGATGGAGGAGACCGGCTACCGGCCCGAGGACTTCGCCTACGCTGTGTTCCACCAGCCCAACGCCAAGTTCCCGCAAAAGATAGCCAGGATGTTGGGCTTTACCCAGGAGCAAATCGCCCCGGGCTTGCTGACCCCCATCATCGGCAACACCTACTCGGGCGCGGCCATCGTCGGCCTGACGGCGATTCTGGATATCGCTCAGCCCGGCGACCGTATCTTCCTCACCTCCTTCGGCAGCGGGGCCGGTTCGGATGCCATGATTTTCACCGTCACCGAAGCCATTCTCGAGCGCCGCGATCTGGCCCCCCAAACCCAGGATTACATCGCCCGCCGCACAGAGATCGATTACGCCATGTATGTGCGGCTACGCGGGAAGTTGACGATGAAGTGAGGGGCGGGTGCCATGTGCTATGTGCCAGGTGTCAGGTGTCGGGTTGCGGTGAAGTCATGACGCGAATTTCGGGAGGCGCTGTATGAACGAAGTCGTCATTGCTGGCGTCGGCCAGGCCCCGGTGGGCGAGCATTGGGAGATCTCGCTGCGGGAACTGGCCATGACGGCCATTGAAAAGGCCATCCACGAGGCCGGGGGGCTGCGGCCCCAGGCGGTTTTTGTGGCCAACCAGTTGGCTCCGGTGCTCTCGCGCCAGGGGCAGTTAGCCACCTTGATCGCCGATTTCGCCGGCTTGACCGGCGTGGAGACGGCCACGGTAGAAGCAGCCGGGGCCTCGGGCGGCATGGCTCTGCGCCTGGGCCACTTGGCCGTGGCCTCGGGGCAGGTGGATGCCGCGCTGGTCGTCGGTGTGGAGAAGGCCACGGACCAGGTAGGCGCGGTGGTCGAGGCCGCCCTGACCACCGGTCTGGACGCCGACTACGAGGCCGAGCACGGCCTCACCCCAGCCGCCCAGGCGGCCCTGCTCATGCAACGCTACATGCACGAGTACGGCGTGCCGCGCGAGGCCTTTGCCGCCTTCCCCATTCTGGCCCACCAGAACGCTGTGGGCAACCCCCACGCGATGTTCCGCCGGGCCATCAGCGAAAAGGCCTACGCCCGCGCCACCATGGTGGCCGACCCGCTCAACCTATTCGACGCCGCCCCCTTTGCCGACGGCGCCGCCGCCGTGCTCTTGGCCCGGCGCGACCTGCTGCCGCCGGAGATGCCCCATCCCCTGGTGCGCATCGCCGGTTCGGCCAGCGCCAACGATACGCTGGCCTTGCACGACCGCCCCGACCCGCTGGACTTCCGCGCGGTGCGGTGGTCCATCGAGCGGGCCTGCCGCCAGGCGGGTATGACCCCCGCCGAGGCCCCCCTGTTCGAACTCCACGACGCCTTCTCGGTGTACGTTCCCCTCATCCTAGAGGCCGCCGGGTTCGCCCCCCGCGGCGAAGGGTGGCAGATGGGGCAGGACGGCCGCCTGAGCCTGGACGGCGACCTGCCCATCCTGACCA
>DUEP01000017.1 GCA_011176535.1 Anaerolineae bacterium
GTATAACTATGCAGTGGAACCCCCATCCCAAACCCGGAGAACTTCACCCTTCCGCCCCTAAATTGTGACATTCTTCACTTGGCAAAAGGCCTTTGGAGACCTACAATGGAAATGGAAGAACCCCCAGGCTGACACTCGGCGCACTGGTCAGGAGGTGGTTTGATGGATCGGCACGAACAAGTGGTGCGACAACTGGTCTCCCAGGCATGCGAACAGGCCAACGGCAAACCCGTGCTGGAAGTGTGGCTGGCGGTGGCGCTCTGTGCTGAACTGGACGACAAAAACCTGCACTTCTATTGGGACAAGTGGGCCGCAGGCACGCCCTGCCATGGGGCCAAACTCCATGTACGCCAGGTCAAGTACATTCAAGAGTGCCCCCAATGCGGTCATATCTTCCCCGCGAATGACCTGCATGAGCCCTGCCCGGAATGCAACACCCGGCACAGCGCCACCCTGGTCGGTGAAGACTGCGTCCTGCTGGAGCGCATCGCCACATACGAGGGGCGTTGAGCACCTCAACGGGCAGCCACTCCTGAGGTGTGGACCTGGCTCTCACCGCTCCACCCTCTCAAGTCTTGAGAAGGGAGCGCGGGGATCGCTCCCCACTAAAGGCTGCCTGCTGAGGCCGTTTCCGCACAAGCCCCCGTGATGCGCCCCTGGTTACCTCAGGGTCGCGTCCGCCTCTCACGGGCGCGCAACGGATTGCGCCTTCTCAGCAGGCGGCGAGGGCGGGGCAAAAGCCCTTCCCTCGCCCCCTGAGGCCAACAGGGCTCTCACCGCCCTATCACCTCCCTTTCGTTTCCTCCTCCATCCGTAGTGTTTGTCAGACTCCCTCCTGCATGCGCCATCCCCGGCTGGCCTGGCCGGGGATGGCGTTTTCCCATGGTATACTCCATACGCCGTCTGTAACCCGGCGGCCGCACATCGATTCTGGAGGATCCTGATCATGCGCATTTTGGTAACCGGTGCGGCCGGCTTTTTAGGGTCGCATTTGTGCGACCGCTTGCTGGCCGAAGGTCACGAGGTCGTGGGGATGGACAACTTCCTGACCGGCGACCCGCAAAACCTGGCCCATCTGGCCGGGCATCCGCGCTTTTCCTTCATTCGCCACGATGTCTCCCAATTCATTTTCGTGCCCGGCAAAATCGACGCCGTGCTGCACTTCGCCTCGCCGGCCAGCCCCAACCGCAACTCGCCCTACGGCTACCCCAACCTACCCATCCAGACCATGAAGGCCGGCGCCCTGGGCACGCTGAACACCTTAGGCGTGGCCCGCGCCCACGGCGCCCGTTACCTATTGGCCTCAACCAGCGAGATTTACGGTGACCCCGAGGTGCATCCGCAAAAAGAAGACTACTGGGGCCATGTCAACCCCATCGGCGAGCGGGCGGTGTACGACGAGGCCAAGCGCTTCGCCGAGGCCCTCACCATGGCCTACCACCGTTTCCACGGTGTGGACACCCGCATCGTGCGCATCTTCAACACCTACGGCCCCCGGATGCGCCTGGACGATGGCCGGGTCATCCCCAACTTCGTGAAGCAGGCGCTGCGCAGGGAGCCGCTTACGGTCTACGGCGACGGCTCTCAGACGCGCAGTTTTTGCTATGTGGACGATCTCATCGATGGCATTTATCGCCTACTGATGAGCGACGAGCATGAACCGGTGAACATCGGCAACCCCGACGAGTACACCATCCGCCAACTGGCCGAAGAGGTCAACCGCCTCACCGGCAACCCTGCCGGCCTCACCTTCTTGCCCGATGCCCGGGACCGCCACGACCCCCAGCGCCGCTGCCCCGACATCACCAAAGCCCGCACCGTGCTGAGCTGGGCGCCCCAGGTGGCTCTGGAAGAAGGCCTCGAACGCACCATCGCGGACTTTCGCAGGAGGTTGGGCCTTTGATTTTGCAGCATGCCAACGAACGTCGCCGCTTCCTCAAATTCGCCATGGTGGGCTCATTGGGTGCGGTGGTCGATTTCAGCGTGTTCAACCTGCTCACTCTGCTCACCCCCATCCCGGCGTTGCTGGCCAGCGTGATTTCCTTTCTAACCGCCGTGACCCACAACTTTCTCTGGCACCGTTTCTGGACCTTCCCCGACTCCCGCAGCAAGGCCTTGAGCAAACAATGGGTCCAGTTTGCTCTGGTGAGCCTGGTGGGGCTGAGCATTCGCACGCCCCTTTTCGCCCTGCTGGAAAAGCCTTTACGCGTGCTGTTCGACCGTCTGGCCCTACCGTTGCCCTTTTCGCCCTCGTTTTTGGGCCACAACCTGGCTCTGGCCATCGTCGTCCTCATTGTGATGGTGTGGAACTTCATCGCCAATCGGCTCTGGACCTTCAACGATATCGCGCTGGGGACTTGAGGAAGGAAACAGCGAAAGGCAACCTACGGATGAGGAGCAAACCATGACCTTACCAGGCAAACCGGTCAGCGCCTCGCGGGTGAGCATCGCGCAATTGATGCAACCCCAACACGCTAACAGCGCCGGCAGTGTCCACGGCGGCTGGATCATGAAACTGGTGGACGAGGCCGGTGCCCTGGCCGCCATGCGCCACGCCCACCGGCGGGTGGTCACCGTGGCCGTGGATCAGATGATGTTCCAGCGGCCCATCCCCATCCCCAGCCTGGTCATCCTCACCGCCGAGGTGTCGTACACGGGCCGCACTTCCATGGAAGTCGAAGTCCATGTCGTGGCCGAGAACCCCGTCACCGGCGAAAAGGTGCACACCAACACGGCCTATCTGGTCTATGTGGCCCTGGACGATGAAGGCAACCCGGCCCCGGTGCCGCCGCTCATTTTGGAAAACGAAGCCCAGCGCCACCGTTTCGAGGAGGCCAAAGCCCGCCAGGCCTTTCGCCTGCAACAACGCGCCCAGGCCCGGCGCAACGAACAGGAAGCCCAGTCATGACCCCCGAAGAACCGGAACGCCCGGCAAAGGACGCCCTCTGGGACGCCGGGGAACCGCCCGGCCCGATGGGGATGGGCGAACCCCGTCGGGGACGGCACCCTACCCCAGAGTCCGAGAACCGGACCTCCGGGTCCAGCCCGCGCCCTCAGGGTTCCGCTTCCCCAAAAAGATCATCCCCTTCCCCGCACTTCGTCCCTCCGGGCACGGTGCGTTCCCTCAAGGAACTCATCGACATCGTCTCCGGTCGGGCCTTCAAGCCCGAGGTGGAGGAGGACGCCGGATACGCCGGACAGGTGCCCTTCCCCTTCCTGGCCATCGTGGGTCAGGAGGAAATGAAACTGGGCCTGTTGCTGGCCCTCATCAACCCGGCCGTGGGCGGGGTGTTGCTCATCGGCCCGCGGGGGACGGCCAAGACCACGGCGGTGCGCGGGCTGATCGACCTGCTGCCCCAGGTGCCGCGCAGCCTGTGCTACTACGGCTGCCTGCCCGAGGACATCGAGACCGGGGGGCTGGAGGCCGTGTGCCCCGACTGCGCCCGCAAGTATCAGGAGGGCAAACCCCTGGCCGTGATAGACCGGGTGCGGCTCATTGAACTGCCCCTCAACGCGCGGCTGGAGGATGTGGTGGGCGGGCTGGACGAGCGGGCCGCGGCCCAGCGCCGTTTTCGCCTGCGCAAAGGCATCCTGGCCCAGGCGGACCGCAACCTGCTCTATGTGGACGAGGTCAACCTGCTCGCCCCCGAGGTGATCGACGCCATCCTCGACGCTGCCGCCCAAGGCCATTACACCGTGCGCCGCGGAGCCCTCACGGCCACCTACCGCTCGCGCTTCGTGCTCATCGGCTCCATGAACCCCGAAGAGGGCGGCCTGCGGCCCCAAATTCTGGACCGCTTTGGGCTGCGGGTGCTGGTGCGCGGGCTGACCGACCCCCAGCAGCGCCTGGAAGCCTACCGCCGCGCCCAGGCCTATCGCGCCAACCCCCGCCGCATGGTGGCCCAGTACGCCGCCGAGACGGCCCTGGCCCGCGCCGAAATTCAGGCCGCCCGCGACCTGCTGCCCCAGGTGGAATTGCCCGAAGCCGTGGCCCGGGTGGGCCTCCGCCTGATCGACCGTCTGGGCATCCATTCGTTACGCGCCGAAATCACCTTGTTCGAGGCCGCCCGCGCTTTGGCCGCCGCCGACACCCGCACCGAGGTCACGGTGGAAGACCTGCGCCAGGTGGCCCCCATGGCCTTACGCTTCCGCCGCTCGGCCTTCATCCGCGATTACCTCACCCGTCAGGAGGACGARGARGAGGAAATCCGCTCGGCATGGGAAAAGGCCGCGCCCACAGCCAAAGCCCCAACGCGAAGGGCCCCTGCCGAGGAAACCCCAACCGGAGAACAGCCATGATCGATGCCAAAGCCCAGGCCGCGATGGAAGCCCGCCTGGCCTCCTATCGCGAGGGACGATACGAGAGAGCCGTGGCCCAATACAGGGCCGCCGTAGACCAGGCCCTTTATCTCTTCAAGGCTTACTTTTACCTGGTGGAGGGGCTCAACGCTCTGGGGCGGGCAAAAGAAGCCCTGGATGTCACGCTGGAAGCCCAGCGCATCCACCCGGCCAGCGCCGCCATGGATTACAATCTGGGCAAACTGGCCCGCGGGATGGGGCGCCTAACCGAAGCCCGCACATACTACGAGAGCGTCCTGCGCAAAGTGGCGGGGGATACCAATCTGGACGACCCCAACGCCATGGGACGGCGCATCGAACGCCAACTCGCCGCGCTTCCCTGAAAAGGCTTTGCGCACCAAGTTTCTACACCTCTCTCCTGGAGTGCCCATGAGCCCGCGAGTGATCAGCGGCAGCGCGAAAGGCCGCAAACTGTTCTCCCTGCCCGGAAACATCGTCCGGCCCATTACAGACCGGGCCAAGGAAGCCCTGTTCAACATCCTCGGCCCCGACATCTTCGGCGCCACCCTGCTGGATCTGTTCGCCGGCATCGGCGGGGTGGGCATCGAGGCGTTGAGCCGTGGTGCGGCCTTCGTCCGCTTCATCGAATGGAACCCCAAGGTCGTGCGGGTGCTGCGGCAGAACCTGGCCCACTGCCGGCTCAACGACCCTCAACGGGCCGAGGTGCTCCACATGGACGCCTTTGCCTTGCTCACGCACCCGCCGGACTGGGCCTTCGACTACATTTTCATCGCTCCGCCCCAGTACAAGGGCCTTTGGAAGAAGGCGTTGCTGCTGGTGGATGAACATCCTGGCTGGCTGGCCGAGGACGGCTGGGTGATCGTCCAAATTCACCCCAACGAGTACGAAGCGGTGCCTCTCAGGCACCTACGGGAATTCGACCAGCGACGATACGGCAGCGTGCTGCTGGTGTTCTACGAGCGCGTGGCCCAAAACACCCCAGAGGACATGGCCGACGAAGGCGAAGCCACCCAGGCTTGAGCCCACCCCCTCGAAGTCCAAAAACAAAAACCCGCACCACGGTGCTCCCGTGGCGCGGGTTTGGTTTCGGTGCGAGGTTGAGGTTCATCCAAAGGTGATCCGCAGTTGCCCCTGGGCGTCGAAGGTGTAAAGGGCGAAAAAGGGCGGGGCATCCGGCTGCCAGGCCAACACGCGGGGGAGTACCACCCGCAAATCTTCCACCAAAGGATAGCGCGTCAGTTCGGTCACCGGAACCCACTCGGGCTGCCCTTCCGGTGAAGGGGAAGGCTCCCACCCCTCGGGAGCCTCCCCTCGGAAGACGAAAAGCCCCACCCCGGGATCCTGCCCGGTGTCGATCGTGACGATCCCAACCAGGTGCAGAGAAGCGTCCTCCAACCTGGCTTCTTCGCGCAGTTCACGGCGGGCGGCGCTGAGCACATCCTCGCCGCGCTCTACATGGCCGCCCAGGCCGTTGTACTTGTTGGCCCAGAGGCGCTTGGTCGGCGCCCCTTTGAGCAGGAGCACCCGCTCCCCCCGGAGGAGAAAAACGAGGGTACGCGGCACCACGGTGTACCGGTCGTGAGAAGCGCCCTGATCGCCAGGCTTCATCGCACGGCTCTTGAAGCGCGAAAGTCAATCTGCCAGATCGCTCAAATCTTCCTCGTCGCCCGCCTCAGGGCCTAGATAGGCTTTGAGATCCGGGCGGATGACCACGGGTCGCACGAAGCGCTCCACCACCTCTCGCGTGCCGGCCACACCCAACTGGCCAAAAATGTTGCGGAACATGGCCTCCCAGGTCTCGCCAGCAGCCTCCTTCACCGCCTCGTCCAGCGCCCACAGTTCGGCCTTGAAGGGGCCGATGGCCCGCTTACGGGCTTTGTAGTAGAATTGCTCCTCGGTCATTCCCGGCTTGCGCTCCTGGGCGTGATGTTCGGCCACATAAGCGTACATCTCCTGACGGAGTGCATTGGGGATGAGATCGTAAAGGATGTTCATGAAGTTCGTGGCCAGGTGAATTTCCACGGCCTCGGCTTCGGGGAACTTGGAGAAAGCGTCCGGCGGCAGGGTGGAGGCCCCGTGTTGCACCGCCCCGCCCAGGCCGTACACTTCACGAGCCACCCGGCTGAGGTGGCGCAGGGTGTCAAAGTCCACCTTGACCCGGGCCAGCGTGCCGTCGGGGAGCACCACGCCGCCGTGGGAAGTGCCGGTTTGAATGCTGATTTTGCTCAGGCCAGAAGCGCCGGGGGCCAATTCGGCTAGGGCCTTGTTGAAGCCGTCCATGTACGCCCGCAGTTCGGGTTCGGTGGAATTGCGACCGCCCACCTCGCCGATTTCGCCACCCACGGAAACGGTCACCCCTTCCGGCTCCAGACCGCGCAAAAAGGCCGTGAGTTCCGCCGAGAGACGGACATTGAGGGCCTGTTGCTCATCCACGGTGGGCTTGTGAATGTCCACCAGCGTGGAGGCATCGATATCGATGTTGAAAAAGCCAGCCCGCAAGGCCTCGTCGATCAAGTCGCGGACGGCCTGTTCCTCGTCTTCCGGGGCTTCGGCATAGCGTTTGGGCGAAATCTGGAAATGGTCGCCCTGGAGGAAAACCGGCCCCTGGTATCCTTCGGCCACCGCCGCGGCCAGGATTTGCGCCGTGTACTCGGCCGGGCGCTGAGCGGTGTAGCCGATCTCCGACCGGGCGATTTCGAAGATCACCGCGGCGGCGTCCATGTCCCGCATCACCCGAAAGGCCCGCCGGGCGGCATAGAACGGCAAAGCGCGCAGATTGACGGCTGGTACCGTGAAGCCCAGAGGCGCCTCACCCCGTCCCCGGGCTCGATACAACTCGTGAATGGAAGCGGGCACCACCCCCAATTCCAGGGCCACGGCCCGCACCAGCCATTGGGCCCGGCGGCGCGTTTCGGGTTCGGCCAGGGCCGCCTGAAAGGCCAGTTTTTCCATCTTTGAACGCACGCGGGGAGCGTCGAGCACCTTCACGCGGTCGCCGGACAACGCCACGCTGTGCTCCAACAAATCAAGCAGAGGGATCCACAAGTTCATCGACTCGACTCCTTCGGCGGGATCAGCGACAGGGTCGCTGCTACGCAAAAACGCCCGTGCAAAGCCGGGCGCGTTGAGCCACCGACGGGATTTGAACCCGTGACCCACCGCTTACGAGGCGGTTGCTCTGCCGGCTGAGCTACGGTGGCTGGGCAACGCCAATTATACAGGAGAACCAGGGAGATGACAAGGTGAGAAGAATATCTGCAGCGCCCAAAATCTTGATTTCCTCCTTGCTTTTGGTATAATATGGCTCACTTGAATCCCCCCTTTCAAGATGCCTTGCCCGAACGGCAGGGCACTTTCCATTTTCCATCGAGGATAAGGCATGAACGCCACTTACCTGACCCCAGAAGGGCTGAAAAAACTCCAGGAAGAACTGGAGTACCTACGCACCGTCAAACGTAAAGAGGTGGCCGAGCGGCTCCACGCCGCCCTGGAAGAAGGGGGCGACCTCACCGAGAACGCCGAATACGAAGCGGCCAAGAACGAGCAGGCTTTCGTGGAAGGTCGCATTCAAGAACTGGAGCACTTGCTGGCCAGCGCCAAAGTCATCGAAGATATGCAACGCGATGTGGTGGATGTGGGATGCACCGTGACCGTGGAAGAGGAAGACGGTATGGTGTCCACCTACACCATCGTCGGCCAGGCCGAGGCCGCCCCTCAAAACGGCCTGATTTCCAACGAATCGCCCCTGGGCAAAGCCCTCATGGGGCACAAGGTAGGCGACGAAGTGGAGGTACGCGCCCCCGGTGGACAGTTCAAAGTGCGCATCCTTAAGGTGGAATAAAGCCTTTCCCCAAGCCTCCCCAGGCCTGACCACTCCATCCGCCATGGTCAGGCCTTTTTCTTTCCTCAGGAGGGCACTTCGATCACCTCGTAACCGGCGTTGGGGATGGGAATGCGTCGCACGGCCAGCGGGTCAAGGCCCTGAAACCTGATTTTGGCAAAGGCCAGCGGCAAGCGGTGGGCGACCAACACCACCGTCTCCTCCGCGTGCCGCCGCAAGATGTCGTCCAGCGCGGCATTGACCCGTTGTTGCACTTCGGCCAGGGTCTCCCCACCTGGCGGGCGCACCTCCCAGGGCTCTCGCTCCCACCTGGCGAAGCGTTCCGGCCAGCGGCGGGCGATTTCGACGGCCAGCACCCCCTGCCAGGAGCCCAGGTGGATCTCCATCAGGCGCGGCTCCGGTCGCAGCGGCAAGCGCCACCGCCGGGCGATGGCCTCGGCAGTGCGCCAAGCGCGTCGCAACGGGCTGGCGTAAACGCCCACCGGTTGCGTCTCCGCAGCCGCCAGCCGGTCCGCCAGCGCCTCCGCCTGGGCCTTTCCCTGGGCGTTGAGCGGCGGGTCGGCCTGGCCCTGATAACGCCCTTCCACGTTCCAGGCCGTCTGCCCATGGCGGACCAGAACCAGTCGCGTGGCGGTCATGCCCGTCCCCCCGGCTCTACTGGGCGGCGGCCGAACTTTTCCCGGTATTCGGGCAGGGTTACGATGGGCGGGCGCTCCCGCTCGCGGATCTCCTGCGGCTCCAGCCAGTAACGCCCCATCTCGTAACGGATGAGGTTCATTGTCTTGTTGAAGTCCTCCAACAAGCGGATTTTGTGCCGGTCCTCCAGGCGGCGAATGACCACCTGAATGATGGCAAAGGCCATCTTGGAAAGGTCACGCAGGGGCTGATTGCGGTGGATGCGCTCCTGCAAATCCACCTGGGCGATGGCGCCCAGGCCGAAACGCGAGAGAAGGTCAATCAACAAGCCGGTCTCCACCCCATACCCGGTGAAGAAAGGCAGTTGCTCCAGCGCCTGCCGTCGGCCGGCGTACTCGCCGGCCAGCGGCTGAATCAGGCCGGACAACTCCGGGAAGAATAGATTGAGCAGAGGCCGCGCCGTGAGTTCCGTCACTCGGCCACCGCCGCCCGCCACCATCTTGCTCCCCTGTTTCAACGGACGGCGATAGAACCCTTTGACATACTGGATGCGGGGGTTGCGCAGCAGAGGCCCCAAGAGGCCGTAGACAAACCGGGGGTGAATGTTGCGGATGTCGGTATCAATCCAGACGATTATGTCGCCTTGGAGGACATACAGACTTTTCCAAAGGGTTTCGCCCTTGCCGTGATAAGCGCCGTATTGCGGCAGCACCTTTTGATGTATGTACACCGGGATCCCCAGGTCGGCCGCGATTTCGCGGGTGTAATCCACCGAACCGCTGTCGATGAGCACGATTTCGTCCAGCAACGGCACCTCCTCCATGAGGGCCGTTTTCATGGTGGTGATGATCTGCCCGATGGTGGCCTCCTCGTTGAGGGCCGGCAGGCCCAGGCTGATGGTCACGCCCTGGGCTTCCTTGAGGGCCACCAGTTCCTCCAGGGGGAGGAACTCCTCGCTGCGGAAGGTGTTCTCGGCAAACCACCGATCCACCAAGACCGCCACGGACGAGGATACCGGGGCTGTGCCGGGATACAGCACCTGCCCCTCAGAATCCTCTCCCTCTTCCTGAGCCGGAGGCCCAGGGGACTTGACGATCACTTTTAAGACATCCAACCCCTGAAGCGCGTGCTCCAAAAGCGGACTGAGCAACGCTGTGGCCTGCCCGGAACGCGTGGGCGCACCCAGCACCACCACCTGATAGCGCCCCGATTCGCTATCCAGGGCCTCCTCCAACGAGCCCACCGCGACCACAGAGCGTTTGATCTCAGGCAGGCCATGAAGCACCGGGGCGAACTGAGCCATGGGCTGCCCGTCGACGCCCCAGGTCGCCTCCCCGATAGCGTGCAGCAGGGTAATCTCGGCGCCTTGATGACGGGCGATGGCCAAGGCCACCCGTAGAGCCGTTTCGACGTGGGGGCCGCCCCGCACCGGAAGTAACACCTGCCGCACCTGCCCCCAGGTGTATTCCTGACTGCCGGCGCGCACCAACAACACAGCGCAGGGCGGAGCGGCCAGCAGAGAGTGCTCCAGCGTAGGCACAACCTGATTGGGCCAAGCCAAAAGCAAGGCATGCGCTTGCTCTTCCCGCACATAGGCCCACAGGGTCTCCCACATCTGGGCCGCGGGGCGCACCACGGTGTGGATATGTAGCGGCAACACGCCATGGCGGCGCATCACCTCATGCACCTCGCTGCGCAAATGCGCCATGGCGCCGGCAGCCACGCTGGCTGGTTCATCCTCCTCTACGCTTAGAACCAGGAGCATGACCACTCGCCCCTGCTGGTCGCCATCGGCCAGCATTTTGGCCAGCGGGAGGAGCAGTTCAGCTTCCTCCGCTGAGGCCACCGGCACCAACACGCGCTTATCAACTACGCTCTCATTCTGCTGACGGTGCAGGGTCATGGTTCGCTCCTCAACACAGACTCAATGAGCGGCACAACCTGATGACGCACAATCTGAGCCCAGATATAACGTTGCTTCACCCTTCGCCGCATGGCGTAGATGGGGTCCTGGGCTAGCCAAGAGGCGACCCTCTCGGCCGCCTCTTCGGGCGAGCCTTCCGGGTCGAAAGTCACCGCCAGGTCCCCGGCGCTCTCGCGCACCGGGGGGATGTCGGCGGCGAAGATGGGCAGGCGCAACAAACCCGCTTCCAGCACAGGGATGCCAAACCCTTCCCGCAGGCTGGGGAAAAGCAACGCATCGGCCAAAAGGTAAAGTTCGGCCAGCACCGCTTCAGAGACCTCCAGCGGCTTCCCCTGTTCTCCGTGCTGATACAGAAAATGTACCTGCGCTTGCAACGCCAACTCCTGCCGCAGGCGCATTAGTTGCTCCAGGTAAGCCACATTAGTAGGGTTGTGCGGGCCGGGAGGACCGGTTACCACCAGCATCGGGTCAGGCCAACGCCCCCTGAGCGCCGCCAGCATCCGCAGCGCGAACTGGATGTTCTTCCGCCGAGTAATGCGCGCCGGGAGGATGAACAGCGGGTCGGCCTCCCACAACCGCAGGCGGTCAGCCAGCCTCTGGGTGTCCGGGCTGAGGCGCAACAGACGGGTCGGTTCCACCCCAGGGGGGACCACGGAGATCTCCTGGGCGGGGAGATTCAGCAAACGGGCCAGTTGCTCCCGCCGGTGCTCCGAGACTACCACATACTTCACCCCGGGCCAGGGGGTCTTGAGCAGGTTCCAGGGATAGGCGTCGCGTAAGACCGGAATGTAAAGGGCATCCTGCCAGGCAAAATCGTGACACCAACCAATGATGGGGAAGCCCTCTTGCGCCAAACGATGAAGGGCCGCCGTTAAGGGCAGGTTTTTGTGCAGCGTCAGCGCGTTGTGCACGATGAGCACCTGCACCCCCTGCAGCCGTTCGCGCAGACGCTGATAGATGTGCTCCCGCCACCGGTCGAAGGCCGTGCTCACCTCGCCCTGGGCCAGTTGCTCGTTCACCTCAGCCAGGGGCGGAAAGCGGGAATCCACCATCGGTTCGGCGATAAAGTCCACCTGAGGGGCAAAAGCCGCCCCCCGGCCGGCGATGACCGTCACGCGATAGCCCAGCCGGCTCAAATGGAGGGCGTGATAGTAAATGGTGGTCTCCACGCCGCCGATGATCGGCGGCGCAGCGTAGTGCAGGATGGCGACATGGACCTGACGGGTCATCTCCTCATCCCTCAGCAACGCTGCAGCAGGTGCGCCAGAGCCACTTCCAGCGTGCGGTAGGAAAAATGACGCTGAGCCACGCGGTAGTTGTGCTCGGCCTGGGAGGCCGCCCACTCGGGGTCGGTCAGCAGACGCCGGGCAGCGGCCACCGTGGCGTCGTCCACGAATCCTTCAAAAGCCACCACCTTAAATCCCTTGGGTTGAATATCGGTGCGGAAGATTTCATAGGCGCTCATCACCAGCGGCCGCCGGTAGTAAATGGCCTCCAGGAACGCGTTTCCGAAGCCTTCCACCGCCGAGGGGTAGGTCACCAAATCGGCATTGGCGTAGGCGTCGGCCAAGGAAAAGACCGGCTGCCCATCCGGGCGGGTGTGACGATGATAGGCGAAAAACTCCCCGGCGAACAACACCTGCACGCCCAACAACGAAGCCACTTCGGCCAGGTAAGTTTGATACGCCAGGCCTTCATCCCCGGCGCGGTGGGAGACCACCAAAACGGCTGGCAAATCCAGGCGCCGTACCAGTTCGATAGCCTGTTCAATGCGCTTGCGTGGCACCACGCGGGTGGGCTGCAGGATGAAATAGACCCCATCGGGGATGCCCAGCGCCTGACGCACCTGAGCGGTCACTTCATCAGGCAGCGGCGGGGGATGGTCGAAATCCATCACATTGGGGATGACCAGGGAAGATACCCCGGTGCGCAAAGCCAGTTGCCGCGCGGCAAAGGAACTGATGGTCACATGCACAATGCTGGGCAAAGTGGGAGGAAAGGCCGCCCGGAGGTAATCCTCTGCCGCCGAGCGGGCAAAGCGCACCCGCTCCCAGGCGAAGTCATGGTGGTGCGCCACCGTGGGGATCTCCGTTTCGGCCACAAACTCGGTCAGCGCCAGGCCCAGGGGAATGTGCACCGGCAGGGAGAGGGCGTTCTCGGCGATGAGCAAATTCAGGTCGAACCGCTCCCGGAAACGGTACAGATGGCACTTGAGCAGGTAACGCAACGCCTGCACCCGCCCCGAGGTCTCCGAACTGCGGCGATAATCGTCAAACAAATCGCGGGTCAATGCCAGCACTTCCGGATGCTGAAAGAAGGCCTCGGGCACCACATAACTGCGCTCTTCGGGGCGATCGCACTGACCAGCAAAATAGAAGCACTGGTGCCCCATCCCCTCCAGCACCTGGGCCCACTTGGCGATTTCCAGGGAAACGCCGTCGGTGCCCGCAATTCGGGTGGAAACGAAACCGATGTGCAAAGGTCGCTTTTTCATGCGACAATTATAACCAACCCCACTCCCAGGAGGTCCACATGCTCTCTCATCTGGCAGCGTGGTTGAGTCTGGCAGCGTTCCTGGGCTTGGCGGTGCCCTCCGTGCGCCGCTGGGGAGAGGCTTGGGTGCAGCGGACGGGCTGGCCCAGCGCGCTGCTCTTGCTGCTCCCCTACCTCCTCGCCGCTGCCCTGAGCGCCCCCGTGGTCGACATCCTGCGCGTGCTGGCCTACCTGCTGGTGCCCACCGCCATCGTCCATTGGGCCCAGCCGCGGGGAAAAGCCAGCTGGGGTGCCCTGCTGGCCGGTCTGACCATCTGGTTCCCCTTGGAGCCGGAGTTGTTCCTGCTCCCCTGGGGCGGCAAGGTGGCCGGACCCTGGCACTGGTTCATGCTCCCCGAGGTGAGCGCGCCCCTCGCCGGGGACCTCTCCTTACCCATCGCCAAGATGACCGGCGTGCTGCTCGCCCTGTACCTGTTCCTGCTCTACCGCCCCCTGGAAGGCATTGGCTACACCGCGCGGCTCACACGCCGCGATGGCAGCCTGGCGCTGCGGGGGTTGGGTATGTTCATGGTGGCCGGGGTCCCTGTGGGGTTCGCCCTGCGCTTTCTCACCTGGGTGCCCCACTGGCCCGGATTGGGGCAGGCTTTACCGGCGCTGCTGGCCATCTACCTGTTCACCGGAATTCCCGAAGAGTTGCTCTTTCGCGGCGTGTTCCAAAACGCCTTCCGGCGGTGGTTCGGCGAGGAGGGAGGCCTGGTGGTGGCTGCCGTGGTGTTCGGTCTGAGCCATCTGGACAACGCCACCCCCGGGCATCCGGTGCCCAACGCAGCCTACGCGCTCATGGCCACCCTGGCCGGGCTGGCCTACGGCTGGGTCTGGCGGCGCAGCGGCAAAATCACCGCCGCCGCCCTCACCCATGCGTTGGTGGATTGGCTCTGGTGGCTGCTCTTTGGCGGCTAACCAGGGGCAACAGGCAGGGCTTCTTGCAAACCTCTGATCTTTTGTTAGCGCGTTTCTAACACACACCGGGTAGGATGAAAGCGTCGGACGCAGGCACAAGACGCCAAAACGCCATCATCTCGAAAGGAGGTGAACGATGCTCTACTATGACCCCCTGCGCCGGATGCAGCGCTTGATGGATGTGATGGATCGCCTGATGGAGCAAAGCGTGATCCCCGCCCGCGCCCTGGAGGAGGTGTCGCGTGGCAAGGTGAGCCTTCCGGTGAATGTGCGCGCCGACGGGGACACCTTTATCATCACCGCCTGGGTGCCCGGCGTCTCGGTGGACGACCTGCACATCCAGATTCTGGACAACACCATCTCCATCGAGGGCGAATTCCAGGCGCCGGAGGAGAACGACTACCTGGTGCAGGAGATTCCGGTGGGCGCGTTCCAGCGGGTGATCACCCTGCCCACGGCGCTGGAGCCCGGCGAAGCCGAGGCCGAACTGCGTGACGGCGTGCTCACCCTGCGCGTCCCCAAAGCGCAAGCCGTACGGCCCAAAGAAATCAAAGTCAAAGCCAAATAAGGCCCGCCTCCCCTGAAGGGACAGGAGAGGGGCAATAGGGTAGGACATCCTACCCTATTTTTGTCTCCCGCTTGCCTTCCCCGGCAAAGTGGGTTACCCTTGAAAAGAGAACCTTCACCGCGAGGCAAGAGATGATTCCATTACGAGACACCATTCGCTCCCGCTCCCTTCCCATCGTGACCTGGCTGCTCATTCTGGTCAACGCTCTGGTGTTCTTCTTCGAACTGAGCCTGGGGCCACGACTGTTGGAGCGCTTCATCTATGCCTTTGGCATGATTCCGGCCCGCCTGTCCCTGGCCCACCCCTGGAGCCTGCTCACCCTGCTCACCGCCACCTTCCTGCACGGCGGGTGGATGCATTTCCTGGGCAACATGTGGACGCTGTACATCTTCGGGGACAACGTGGAAGACCGCATGGGCTCCGGGCGTTTTCTGCTCTTTTATCTGCTGGGCGGGGCGGCGGCCAACCTGATGCAGGCCTGGGCCTATCCCAACAGCCATATCCCCGCCATCGGGGCCAGCGGCTCCATCGCCGCGGTGTTGGGGGCGTACTTTCTCTTCTTCCCGCACGCGCGGGTCATCACCCTGGTTCCGTTCTTCTTCCTGCCCTGGTTTGTGGAAATCCCCGCCGTGTTCTACTTGGGCGTGTGGTTCCTCACCCAGTTCTACTCCGGGCTTTTCGCCCTGGCCCTGCCGGCCCAGGCCAGCATGGGCGGCATCGCCTGGTGGGCCCATGTGGGCGGCTTCCTTTTCGGTCTCTTTTTAGGGCGGGTGTTCCAACGGCCTCAACCCCGTACCTGGCATGTGTGGTATCCCGATGAATACTGGCCCTGGTAACGCATCCCCCACATCATCCTGAGCACAAGGAGGGCGCCAATGAACGTGCTCGACCTGTTCTGGATTTTCCTGATGATCGCCTCGTTGCAGCCCGTCATCCGTCAGCGGATGCTGGAAGCGGCGCGGGTCCGCCTGATGCGCTCCCTGGAACAGAAGCGCAAGAGCCGGGTCATCGCGCTGATCCATCGCCAGGAAACCCTTTCTTTCCTGGGCTTCCCCATGGCGCGTTTCATCGACATCGACGATTCCGAACAGGTGCTCCGGGCCATCAAACTGACCGACCCCAAGGTGCCCATCGACCTCATCCTGCACACGCCGGGAGGCCTGGTGCTGGCGGCGGAGCAAATTGCCAACGCGCTGAGCAGGCACCCGGCCAAGGTCACCGTGTTCGTGCCCCACTACGCCATGTCCGGCGGCACGCTCATCGCGCTGGCTGCCGATGAAATTGTGATGGACGAAAACGCCGTCTTAGGGCCGGTGGATCCTCAACTGGGGCAGTACCCCGCGGCGTCCATTCTCCAGGTGGTGGAACAAAAGGACATCAACCGGGTGGACGACGAAACCCTCATCCTGGCCGATGTGGCCCGCAAGGCCATCGCCCAGGTGAAAGCCACGGTCAAGCGCATCGTGGGCGACCGCTTCACGGAAGAGCAGGCCGAAGCCCTGTCCGAGGCGCTGGCCACCGGGCGCTGGACGCACGACTACCCCATCACCTTGGAAGAGGCCCGCGCGCTGGGCCTCCCGGTCTCCACCGACATGCCGGCCGAAGTGTACCAACTCATGGCCCTCTATCCGCAAGCCACGCCGCGCCGACCCTCGGTGCAGTATATCCCCGTGCCATACCACGCGCCGCGCAACGGCAACCAGAAGCCCCCCCGTCAGGGCTGAAGGTACCTTTGGGCGGCGCACCCCAGGAGGTAACCCATGAACGAACAAGACCTTGCCCTACCCCTCGACCTCAATCGGGCCAGCCGCGAGGAACTCCTCGCCCTACCCGGCATCGGCCCCGCCCTGGCCGACCGCATCCTCGCCGCCCGGCCCTTTGCCCAGGTGGACGACCTGCAGCACGTCCCTGGCATTGGGCCTGGCCTGCTGGAACAACTGCGGCCCTACCTCACCGTGGAACGCGCCGCTGAGGCCACCGCAGAAGCCCCGGCTCCCTCAAAGGCGCCTGCCGGGGAAACCGAAAATGCGATGCCTCTGGCCGAGGAGGAACCTCCCGCCAAACCCTCCGTTGAGGCCGAAGAGGCACCTCTGGCCGAACCTTCCGCCGAGGCCGCGGAGGAGGCCCCGGAGCCGCCATCTGAACCCGCTTCCGCCGAGGAAAGCCCGCCCGAGGCGGCTCCCGAAGCCCCCGAGGCGGAGCCCCTGGGAGCAGCACCCACCTCCGAGGCGGGTTCCACCCCCGAGACCCGGCCCGCCCCCGGCGAGGTCCGGGCCGCCACCCCCTGGGGGGCGTTCTTCCTGGTGGGGGCCGCGTCCTTCATCCTGGCCCTGCTCGTCACCCTGGGCATCCTCTCGGCCATCAACGGCGGCCTGCGCTACACCACCCCTGGCCAAACCCAGGCCCTGGCCCAACAAGTGGCCCTGCTCAGCAATCAGGCCGACCAACTGAGCGCCCAAATCCAGGGTCTGGAACGCCGTCTGAGCCGCGTGGAGGCCCTGGCCCAACAGGTGGACACCCTCCAGGGTCAGGTGGAGCAACTGCGCGGCGACCTGGACGATACCCGGCGCCAGGTGCAGACCTTCCAGGAACAGATGGACACTTTGAGCACCGCCGTCGAGGAGACGCAGACCAAAGTAAATCTCTTCCAGCGATTCCTGGAGGGGCTCCAATCCCTACTGAACACCTTGATGGAACCCCAACCCCTCCCGGGAGGCGGACAATGAACGACCTGCCGCGCCCTTCCTTTGGCGAGCGCCTGCTGGCCGCCTTTCTGGCTTTCATGCGGATGCTGGCCAAGGCCGTGCTCATCGTGCTCTTGCTGGGCCTCCTCGCCGGGGCCGCGTACTTCGGCATCCCTTATCTCTACCGCACCTACATTCAGCCGATGGAAGAAACCCAGGCCGCCCTCACCACCTTAGAAACCCAAACCTCCCAACGGCTGGAGGACCTTTCCACCCGCGTCAACCAGTTGGAAGCCAACAACGCCCAACTCCAGGGGCGCATCGACGCCCTGGAAGAGCAACAAAGCCGCACGCAAGCCGCCCTGGAAGCGTTGCAAACGGTGGTGGATGAGCAGGGCCAGGCGCTGACCACCCTGGACGATCTGCAAAAGCAACTGGATGCGCTTGACGCCCGGCTGAAGGACCTCGATACGGCGCTCACCAGCGTGCAAGAGAACACCCAGGCGTTGCAGGGGCAACTCGAGGCGTCGCAACTGGCCGTCAAGCCCCTCTTCCATTACCTGCGCCTGCTCCAAAGCATGGAGCATCTCACCCGCGCGCGGCTCTTTCTGAGCCAGGCCAACTACGGGCTGGCCACGGACGAGATCCGGGCGGCCCAGACGGCGCTGGGTGACCTGGCCGTGCAGGTCACCCCGGAGCAGGCCGACGCCGTGCGCGAGGTGGTGGACCGGCTTCAGCGGGCGCAGAAACGCCTGCCCCAGCGCCCCGTGTTGGCCGCCGAAGAGATGGACATCGCCTGGCGATTGCTCAACGACCTGCTGCCCTTGCTGACCACCCCGCCGGGGACGCTCTCCCCCACTCCCGCTGCCGAAAACACCCCCACGCCCACTCCCACCCCAACGCCCAACCCCTGAATCACGGAGGTAACCCATGACCGAAGAAATCAAACAACCCGAAACCCAACCCTCCTCCGAGGCCTCTCCGCCCCCTCAGGACACGGTTCCTCTGAACGCCGCCACCGGGGCGGCCGAACCTTCGCCGGGCCAGGAAACCTCTGAAGCCCCGGAAAAGAAACCCGAAAGCCGCTTCAAGCGCTTCCTGCGCCGTCTGCTCTGGACTCTGGTAGGGGTCTTCGTGGTCTTCGCCGCAGGGTTCATCACCGCCTGGATGATCTTCTACCGCCCCCTGGAAGCGCAGAAACGCAGCCTGGAACAGCAATTGCAACAAATCCAGGAGGAAAAAGCGGCGCTGGAAGTCACCAAAGCCGACCTGGAAACCAAGTTGCAGGACGCCCAGGCCCGTCTTGCGGACCTGGAAGACCAAGCGAAGACCATCGCCGCCGAGCGCGACCAGGCGCAAACGCTGCAATACCTGCTCTCGGCCCTGGCCGACACTTACGCCGCTCAACTGGCCCTGGACGCCGAAAACCCCACCTCAGCACGGCTCCATCTGAGCAATGTCCAAGCTTCCCTGCGCCTGCTGGCAGAACGGTTGCCTGAGCAGAAAGAGGTGTTCACCGAGATGAACCAGCGGGTGGACAAGGCCATGCAAACCCTGACCACCAGCCCCCTCACCGCCCAGGGTGAACTGACCGCTCTGGCCGACTACTTTTTGCAGTTGAAGAACCTGATCACGAAAAAATGAGCCACTAAGGCAAAGGCCGGGGAGACTTTCGCCCCGGCCTTTTTGTCTCTCGTGGCGGTTACCCCAACAACGCCACCAGAAGGTGGTTGTCCAGCACCCGAGGGGCCTCTTCCTCCCCTGCGGGACGGGCCAGAGGGCCGTAGGTGTAGCCGCCCAAGATGGGAATCCCCTCCCCCAGCACCTGTTGCACTGCGCGGTACACATCGTGTGGATGGGCCCAGAACAGATGCGCCCAGGCCCAATCCACCAAAAGGAGCGCCATCTGAGGCCGGTGGGCGCCGAAAGCCTCCAGCGCCTGTTGGGCGGCCCGGCGGGCGGCCTCCAGGCACTCCGCAGCGCTGCCCACCATCAGATGGGCTTTTTCCCCCCGCCGCAGCGGCTGACTCATCCTCAACCCGCCGTCGGTCTCCACGGCCAGCGGGGCGTAAAAGGTGAAGGCCCCCTCCCGCTCCACGGCCAGCGGATACAGGCGGGCTAACTCGCGCAATGGGGGGCGGGTCCACTCGCGTTCGCTGCGGCCCAGCCATGCCGCCAAGCGTTGCGCGGGAGGCTCACCATCCAGGCGGGAGACCCACTCGGCGCGGCTCTCTGTGACCTCGGTCAACAGCCCACTGGAGCCCCAACCGGTTCCCCAGGCCATGTGCACCCGCACGCCCTGCAAAGCCAACAGCGCCGCACCTCCGCCGCCGCCTCGGCTGCCGCCACACAGCAACGGCGGCACCATGTAGGCCACATTGCCCACCAGGGCCCCCAGCAATGGCCCCTGATGCTGCGCCAGCCAGCGCATCCAGCGGGGCATGCGAGGGAGTTGGGCGTCCAGCAGGGTGAGCAAGAGACTGGTCTCGCCCGGAAAGAAGGCTTGGGGTTCGGCCTGTTCCAGGTCGGTGAACCATCGCGCCCGCGCCTTCACCCCTTCGCCGGCCAGAAGCGCCACCTCCAGCGAGCGGGAAGGCCGGCCATCTTCGCCGAAAATCTGTCGCAGCGTGCCGCCCCACACCGGCACATCCCCCAGGAGCACCCGCAAGGCCGGGAGCATGGCGGGCAGGTTGTACTCCTGTGAGGAAAGCAAAATCACCGCTTCGGGCGTTTGCCCCAAACGCGTCAGCCCCTGATGCACCAGTTTGGTAGCTGCCTCCGGAGTGCGATCCCAACGGGTGGATTCCCGAACGATCTTCAAGGCCATAACTCAGGCTCCCGTGCTCGACTCGGCCTCACCCATGGACGACGCCTCTGCTTCTTCGGCCGCCGTAGCCACGGGCACCGTGAAATGGAAGGTCGTCCCCTGGCGGTACACGCTCTCAAACCAAATCCGCCCGCCTTGCAACTCCACCAGGTTCTTGGTGATGTATAGGCCCAACCCGGTCCCCGGCTGTTCTCGGGCGCTTTGGTCGGCTTCGGAGCGGAAGAACCGCTGAAAAATGCGTTTCTGCTCCTCGGGGTGAATCCCCAGGCCGGTGTCCTCCACCGCCAGATGGACCACGCGAGGCGGCCCCTGGGGGTCCCATTGATTCGCAGTCGCCTCGGCCATCACCCGAATCCGCCCCCCCTCAGGCGTGTATTTATGGGCGTTGGAGACCAGGTTGGTGAGGATCTGGGCCAGGCGCATGGGGTCGGCCCAGACCTCCGGCAAATCCGGCGGCACTTCGAGGAGAAGTTCCTGCTGTTTGGCTTCGATTTGCGGCCCCAAAGAAGAGACCACTTCTTCGACTACCTGGGGCACAGATATCCGCTGAAAGTTCAGGCGCAACTGGCCGGCCTCAATGCGGGAAATATCGGCCAGGTCGGAGACCAACGCCGCCATACGCTCCACATTGGTGCGAATGATATCCAGGAAATTGCGCTGATTGTCGTTTATCGGGCCGACCACCCCGGAGCGTAACAGGTCGGCGTACCCACGGATGGAGGTCATGGGCGTCTTGAGTTCGTGGGCCACAAAGGAAACGAACTCACTCTTGGTGCGATTGGCCTCCTGCACGGCGGCATAGAGTTGGGCATTGGTGATGGCGATGGCCGCATGCTCCCCCAAACGGGCCAGAAAGCGCAACTCCTCTTCGCCATAGGCCTGTTTGGTATCGCTTTCCAGGAGCAACACGGCCAGCACCTGGCCCTCCCGCAAGATGGGCACCACGACCTGCGCCTGAGTCTCCGGGCGTAAGGCAAAGTCCTCGGCCACATTGTCCGCGGTCAGGCGTTGGATGGTGGAAGTCGTCAGCGCCCGCCGGATGCCCACCCAGTCCAAGGGCAATCCGTCCTCGCGGTAGGAGGCCAGGGCCGCCCCAAAGCCCTCTTCGGCCAGGATGCGCAGCCGGTCCTCGCGCAGCAACCCGATGAGCGCCGCCGCGGATTGCGTGCGGCGCATGGCCCATTGCAGGGTGACCCGCATGGCACGCCGCAAATCCAGGCTGGCGTTCAACTCCCGGTCGATGAGTTCCATCGCCGTCAGTTCTTCCACCCGGGCCGCCAGGGCGCGATCCGTCTGGGCATACAGTCGGGCGTTTTCGATGGCCACGGCCGCCTGGCTGGCCAGCGCAAGCAGCAACTGCCCTTCTTCCACCGTGAACCGGGTGCCGTCCCGTTTGTCGAACAATTCCAGCACCCCCACCACCTTTTCCTGCGCCACTAAAGGCACCACCAAAGCCGTGGTCGCGCCGGGCTCCGAGGGCTGTTGGCCAAGGGCTTCGGCCATCTCGGCCCGTTGCGGCGGCCAACATAAAGGCTCCTGGCGCTCCGCGGCCAGGAAGACCCATGAGGAAGGTTGGGGGTCGGTCTGCTCCTTTAGTTCTCCCTGCTGCGCCGCCAACCCCCAAGCCTCGGTCCCCGGTTCCACCAGCCAGAGACGGGCTGAGTGGGCATCCAACAGGCGGCGCGCGTTGGTCAGCAAACGCTCCTGCAATTCATTCAGGTTCAGCGTGCCGGTGATGGTACGCCCCATCTCGTTGAGCAAAGCCAACTGTCGGGCGCGTTGCTCGCTTTGGCGAATCAGGCGTGCCTTGACCATCGCCCCAACGGCCAGATCGGCCATGGTTTGCAGCAGGTCCTGATGCTCGGCAGTGTACCGGATATCCCACCGGGTGTGCCCTACGGCAAGCACGCCGACCAGTTCCTCGCCGGCAAACAGAGGGGCGCCCATCCAGGCCACCAGGCCCTTTTCCTCAGGCAACACTCCCTGCGCCCGACACGCCTGCTCGTAGTGCTCCGTGCGTTGCACCCGCCGTTCACGGATGACCCACCAGACCAGGCCCTCATCTTCAGCCAAGGGAACCTGCTCCAACGCAGACACGCGCTCCTCGTCGCGTAAGGCCAGGACACGCACATACCGCTCCCGCCGCGGGTCCCACAACACAATGTGCAACCAGGAGGAGGGGATCAAACGTTGCGTATGGGCGGCCACCAATTCTAGCAAAGACTCCATATCGGGGACGGCGTTGATCCCCTGAGCCACACGCATCAAAGTGTTCAGTTGGGTAACCCGGCGGCTCAAAGTGCTCGCCGCGCGTGCGCGCTCCAGCGCCAGCGCCGCCTGTCGAGCCAGCCCCTGCAAATACTCGATGTCGGGCCGCAGGTACAAAGCGCCCCGCTGCGGGCCCAGGGCCAGGAAACCAACCAGGTCCTTCTCCTGCCCGGGCAACGGCACAAAGAGCACGGCCTGCAGCAACAAAATCCGCGGCAAATCGTCCTGCACCCCGGCAGGGGGCTGCTCCTCCGCGCCGAAATAGTACCCCGGTTTGACCCGACTCAAGAAACGCACAAACGGACTGTCTCCCCGGAAGTGGACATCGGAAGTGGTGGCGCCCTGGGCATCCACGGCTGGGCGATAATCCCCCGTCAAAGGGTCCCGCACAAACAAGTGAATCGGCTGAGCCGCTAAATCGGTGGCGATAAACTCCCGAAGCAATTCCCAAATCTGGGCCTCGGTGGCAGCCGGGATGAGGGCCTGGCCAAAGGCTTCCAGCCGCTCCTGATGGCGTTGCCGACGACGGACGAAAACCCGCTCAGCCAAATTCTGCAACCGCTGCCGCAGAGGGTCCAATCCCAAAGCCATCACAAAAGCAAAAATGCCCACCCACCAGGGGTGTTGGGCCATCCAGTGAGCCCCCAGCGTCAGACTCATCCCGGCCACAACCAGGGCATATCCCCCATAGACCATCGCCGTGAGCAGAGCATAGACCCAACCCTGTTCCAGCAAAGTCTCCACATAAAACCAACGATAGCGCAACAACGCATAAGCCGTGCCCAAAGGGAACAGGGCCAAGGGAAAGATAAACCACAGGGAAAAAGGCCAATCCAGGCCCAGAGCCGAGGCCAGAGCCCAGATGGACAGAGGGCCGAAGGCCAGCACAGCGCTCCACAAGGTCAAACCAGTCCGCTCGCGCACTAGAGGAGACCTGGCGCTCACACGCAACTTTAGGTTGACCCCCAGATAGAACAACATGGCCAGCGCCAGGTAAACCTCAATGGCGCGCAAGGCCACCACATACATCAACGGGTGCGCCATATCATACAGGGCCACACTACCCCACACCCCCAAACCCAACCCCAGAAGCAGCACCCCCCTTTCCTGCCAGGAAAGGGGGACCGCCGCAAAGGCGCTCCGCAGGAAGGCCAAGGCCAGGGCCAGCAGAGCCCCTGCCGTCACCCCCAAAGCCAGGCTCCACAACCAACTCCAGGCGTGCACGGCCAAAGCGTTGAGCAAACTCCCCACCGCAAACCCTGCCGAACTCACCCCCACCCCAAACCAACGGGCGGTCACTTCCTGACGACGAGCGAGAAACACCCACCAGCCTACCGCCAGATACACCCAGCCCACCAGGTAGGGGCCGTAAAAATAAAGCCAGCGGTCATCTTCAGGGAAGCGTTGCAGGGGCAACACCACCACCTCGCGCCCCCGTTTGTGCCGGTCCACAAGCAACGTGACCCACTCACCCGGCTGGTATGGGCGCAACAGTTGGCGTAAAGAGCCCGGCCCGCGATAGGGCTTTCCCTCCACCCGCAACAAGCGATCCGGGAACCTCAACCCCTGCGCCACGGCCATCCAGGTGCCGGCGTCCTCTGGCCCCAAATTGCTGAAATAGCCTGTTGGCTCAACAATGGCCCCCAGGAAAGACAGCCGCAGCCAACGCGCCGTGCTGACGCCCACGGCCACCATCGCCCCCAGGAGCAAAAGCAAATACCCCCAAACCAGCGCTCTGGGGATTTTCTGCTGCCAGTTGGAAACAGACACACGGGGAAGAGACATCCTTGGGGCCTTCGCGTTGGATTGCCTCAATTGTATGATAGCCTGAGCAATCGCGCAAGCCAGGAAACGGAACACGGAGCCCCATGCGCGCCGGAGAAGATGGTAGCGATCCCCCACAGCCGCCCCGGCCATCTTCGGGATAGAGCCCTTGTTTGGGACTTGGATGCCTCCGGAGGTCTGTGAAGAGCCCATCCGAAAAGTCCGACAACTCGGAAGGTAAGCCAGGCGCAAGCAAAATGAAGCATAGCCAGATAGTTCTCGACTTTCTTCTCCCAGCGGATCAGCAAGCGTCGAAAGCGGTTGAGCCAGGAGTGCGTGCGCTCCACGACCCATCGTCCTGCGCGGTAGCCGAGGATCTCACGCTTCTTCGCCTCGCGCCCGGATGGGGGCGATATAGCCCTAAGCGACCACCAGCTCTCGAACCTCGGCGTCGTCATAGCCTTGGTCCAGGCACAAATGCTGCGGCGCCTCCTTATGTGGGCTCGGGACGCTCCACAACGATGGCTTCCCTCGTCGGTCCGGTCAACTTCATGGCGTGCCCATTGGCCCCTGCCACGGCCAGGCCGATGGGGATGCCGTGCCCCTCGGTCAGCAAGCTCCGCTTGGTGCCCGACTTACCCCCATCGGTCGGATGGGGACCGGTCCCCTTTCCCCCAACGGAGCCTTGGTTATCGCCCCGTCCATGGACTGCCACTCCCAATCCGGCCCGATCTTCGCATCGTATTCCAGCACCCCCGCCCGCCACAATTTCTCCAACACGCCGGCTTTCCGCCACACCTGAAATCGATCATGGAC
>DUEP01000018.1 GCA_011176535.1 Anaerolineae bacterium
GAACGGCGCGGCCGGCCAGGCGGTGGCCGCCAGGGTTTCCAACTCGATGGCGGCCTGGCCTTCGTAGGTGATGCTTTCCCGCACGCCCAGCAGCGCGGCCACGGCGTCGAACAGGCGACCACAACTGGAGGTCAGGGGCGTGTTGATCTTCCGTTGAACCTGCCGGGACAGGGTGTGACGCAGCAGGGGGGCCACCCCCTCAAGCAGGGGGAGGGTAGGCGGTTCGCTATAGAGCAACCCCAGCAGCCCTAAGGCGATGCGGAGGGGCTGGCGGATGGCCGCTTCGCCGCCGGGAAGAGGGAACACCTGCCAGCGGCCCACCCGATGATACCGGCGCAGCGAAGCCACCAGGATTTCGCCCCCCCAGATGGTGCCGTCGGGGCCGTAGCCGGTGCCGTCCAGCGCCACGCCGATCGCCGGGCCGGTGACCCCGTTTTCGGCCAGGCAGGCGGCGATATGGGCATGGTGGTGTTGCACGGGTACGGGCCGCGCGCCGGGGGCCAGGTCCTGCAACGCCTCCAGGGCAGTCACGGTGAAGTCGGGATGCATGTCGTGGGCGATCAGGCCGGGTGTGATGCCGAAAAGTTCCTGATACCGGGCCACGCTTTCCGTGAAAAAGGCCCAGGTCTCGGCCAGTTCCAACTCGCCGATGTGTTGGCTGAGGAAGGCCAGGTCCCGCGCCAGCAGGCAAAAGGTGTTTTTCATTTCGCCCCCCGTAGCCAGCACGGGTGTGGGGGCCTCCACGGGGACCTCGATGGGTTGCGGAGCGTATCCTCGGGAGCGGCGGATGGGCATGGGACCCAAGGCGGTGACGGCCCACACGCTATCGTCCACCCGGTTATAGATGGGGCGATTGTGCCAGAGAAAAGCGTCGGCCAGGCCGGCGAGGTTGGCCCGTGCTTCCTCGTTGGTGCGGGCGATGGGCTCGTCCCGGCGGTTGCCGCTGGTCATCACCAGGGGGCGTTGGACCTCGTGGAGGAGAAGATGGTGCAGCGGCGTGTAAGGGAGCATCACCCCCACCCGCCGTTGTCCGGGGGCCACCAGAGGCGAGAGGTCGTTTCCTGGTAAAGGCTCCAGCAGCACAATGGGCGCAGAAGGAGAGGTGAGAAGGGCTTCTTCGTCTGGGGTCAGGCGGCAATAGCCCCGTACCATCTCCAGGTCGTGCATCATAAGGGCCAGGGGTTTATGGGGCCGTGTCTTACGTTCCCGCAGCCTTTGCACGGCCTGGGTGTCTGTGGCGTCGCAGGCCAGGTGAAACCCGCCCAGGCCTTTGACGGCCACGATGCGCCCTTCCCGCAGCCAACGGGCCGCGGTGGTCAGGGCTTTGTCCGAGCCGCGAACAGTGAGCCTCCGGTCGGCGGTCTCAAACCACAGATGTGGGCCGCAGGTCGGGCAGGCGTTGGGTTGGGCGTGGAAACGGCGGTTCAGAGGGTCATCGTACTCCGCCTGGCAGGCGGGGCACATGGTGAAGGCGGCCATGGTGGTTTGAGGCCGGTCGTAGGGAAGGGCGCGGATGATGCTGAAACGCGGCCCGCAGTTGGTGCAGTTGATGAAGGGGTAGCGGTACCGCCGGTCGCTGGGGTCGAACAGTTCCCGCAGGCAATCCGGGCAGGTGGCCACATCGGGTGAAACCAGGGTGAAGCCCTCCTCCGCCTCGCTGTGCAGGATGCGAAAGTCGCCGTCCAGGCCGGATTCGGGGATGAGGGAGCGGGTGATTTGGCGGATTTGGGCCAGCGGTGGGGCCTCGGCCTGCAGGGCAAGCGCGAAGGCGTCGAGGGCTGCCTGGGGGCCGGCCACGGCAATGTCCACGCCGCGGGTGTGGTTGCGCACCCAGCCGCGCAGTCCGTACCGCCGGGCAAGACGGTAGACAAAGGGGCGAAAACCGACCCCCTGGACAATCCCGTCAACATGAAAGTGCTCGGCGGGCATGCCCGGAACCTTTCCTTGATGATAGGGAGAGCGCCTGGGCTGCGGTAATTTCGGGCGCAAGCCCTGCCCTTGGTGAGGATCAGGTTATACAGAACCCAGATAGGCGTCAATCTGCTCTTGCAGCCAGGCGAGCCACCGGTCGAAACCGTCCCCCGTTTTGGCTGAGACGGGGAAGAAAGCCAGACCGGGGTTGAGGGCCTCGACGCCCTGGCGAAAACGCGGCACATCGAAGTCGAAATAAGGTAGGAGGTCGGTTTTGTTGAGCAACAGGGCCTGAACGCCGCGATACATAGGCGGGTATTTGTAGGGCTTGTCGTCCCCCTCCGGAACCGAAGCGATGAGCACATTGAGGTGGACGCCCAGGGGAAAGTTGGCCGGGCAAATTAGGTTCCCCACATTTTCGATGATGAGCACATCGGTGTGGTCAAGGTCAATCTTGGGGAGGGCGTTTTGCACCATGACCGCGTCCAGGTGACAGGCCCCGCCTGTGTTGATCTGCACAGCCGGGATGCCCGTAGCGGCGATGCGGTCCGCGTCCAGGGTGGAGGCAATATCGCCGTCGATGCCGGCCAGTCGGTATTTTCCTTTGAGGGCTTCCACGGTCCGCAGGATCACCGAGGTTTTCCCTGCGCCTGGAGAGGCCATGAAATTGATCGCGAAGGTGTGGGTTTTGTCCAGCAAGGCGCGGTTGGTCTGGGCCAACTGATCGTTGGCCTTGAGAATGTTCTCGACAACGGGAACGCGCTGGCTCATGGTGGCCTCCTTGAGGAAAGGGCTGCCTCTATTCTACATCCATACTTTCCAGACGGAATTCGTCCCCCTGGATGAGTTGGACCCGGCTGCTGCCGCATTGCGGGCAGGCCAGGTGCTCCCCGTCGGGGGAGTAGGAATGCCCGCAAATCTGACAGCGGAACACAGCGGGCACCCGACGGAAGTGCAGTTTTGCCCCTTCGGCCATGGTGCCCTGGGTGAGAATGTCCCAGTAGAACTGGACGGCGTCGTCCACAATGGTGGACATCTGGCCGATGACCAGATGAAGGGCCAGGATGCGTTTGGCTCCGGCTTTCTTGGCGTGTTCCAGCGCAATGCGCAGCAGGTTTTGGACGAACGGCAGTTCGTGCATGGGTGGAGGTGCCTGGGAAGGCAGTTCATGCAGCGGCTAAGTCTGGTCGGGCAACAACGCCTCGGACCGCTCCTCGCCGGGACGGATGACCCGCACGGCGGCCCGCACCAGGCGATCGCGGATGGCCAGGCCCAATCCCTCGCCGCCGAAGTCCCGGGTCAGGATCAGATCCAGCCCGGCGGCGTCCAGTTCGCGCAGGGCGCTGTACAGTCGCTGCGCCATGGCGGTGTAGTCGCCCTCGGCGCCCAGGCTTTCCATGGTCACGGCGGCGTTGCTCCAGTATTCGCGGTCCTTGTCGCTGACCAGCACGCCCACTTTGCGACCGGCGGTCAGCCAGCGGCGGCTGATCCCGTCCATGGCGTGCAGAGCCCACATTCGCGAGCCTAAAAAGAGCCACAGGGGGGTGTTGGGGGCGTAATGGCGGGGCAACATGCCCGGAGAGGGGGCAGGCCCCGGTGCGGTTACCCCGTCTGCCAAACCCACTTCCCCGATATGGGCCTCCAAGGTCTCTTTGGGGAGGCCGCCGGGACGCAGGATCACCGGTGGCCTTTGGGTGAGGTCCAGCACGGTGGATTCGACCCCCACGGGAGTGGGACCGGCGTCCAGGATGAGGTCGATCTGGCCACCGAGGTCATCCAGCACATGTTGGGCCGTGGTGGGGCTGGTGTGGCCGAAGCGGTTGGCGCTGGGGGCGGCGATGGGCACGCTGGCCGCGCGAATCAGCGCCAGGGCCACCGGGTGGGCGGGGCAACGCACGGCCACGGTGGGGCGCCCTGAGGTGACCTCATCGGGGATGGCGGATGCCTTGGGGAGCACCAAGGTCAGCGGGCCGGGCCAGAAGGTGCGTGTCAACTGCTCGGCCAACGAGGAGACTTCGCGGGCGACCTGTTGGAGGTCTTCTGCTGTGGCGACATGCACGATGAGCGGATCGTGACTGGGGCGTCCTTTGGCGGCAAAGATGCGCTGCACCGCCCGCGCGTCCAGCGCATTGGCCCCCAGGCCGTAAACAGTCTCGGTGGGGAAGGCGACCAGCCCGCCGCGGCGGAGGATTTCGGCGGCCTGGGCGATGCGCTGGGGATCGGGCCGCTCGGGATGCACTTGCCAAATACGGGTTGTCAGGCGTTTCACAAGGCCTCCTTTCCAGAATATCTTATCACAGCCTGCAAAAGAGGGGATGACCACCGACCCGTAGACAGGGCAACTTGGCTCTGCGCTGCCGGAGGCGGCCGCCCGCCTTGCCACCAGGCCTGCGGCAGATGCTGCCTTGGACCCCTTGCTGGCTGCGCTGGGAACGGCGCCCTTGCGCTCCTTTTGACACTTCCCGCTTGCTCCTTTATCATAAGTAGGACTGACGCAGTTCGAGTAAAATGAAAGGTATTGAACGCACCTAAGGTGGATGAATTGGACCATATACAGTTTCTCATGGCCGCCCGGAAGGTGTTGAGCACCACCGAAGCGGCGCGGATTCAAGCCGGGGCGCCCTATGCGCCGGCGCATGATGCCTACTACATCCCGCCCCCCGGGAGGAAGATGGATTTGAAAGGCTACGGCCGGGTGAAAGGATTCAAGACGGTGGCGAGGAATACCGGGCGACCGGCCGGTTGGACATAAGTGTCGTAGAGGCGGTGGCATATGCGCGGTGGGTGTGGCAGATGGAAGGGTGCCCCAAGGCTTGAAACCGTTCACCGGCATTGAACGAGGCCAATTCGGTGTGGAGAAGGCGCAGCGCAACCATATGGGTTTGGTCATTCGGGCTTGTCTCGCTCAGCCTACCATTACCCTCCCGGCGACTGCGTAACTCCTAATACGAAGGAGTGCGATGGTTGACCACAAGGACATCCACGGCTTGATCGTGTGGCTTCTCAAGGCCTTGGGCGCCTTGGGCCTGCCCGGGACCTCCCTGGCCGAGGAAGCAGTCAACGAGGCCGCCCAATACCTGGAGCAGCGCCGGGCCCACCGGGCCCTCCAGGATGCCCTGAACACGGCCGCGGACCGCCTGGCCCAGGAGGCCCAGCTATATGCCCAATGGGCCCCGGACATGCACGAGGCGTGGCAGCACCTGGCCCAGGCCCTCGCGCCCGGTCAACTCCCCTTGCGCGACTTGCCTTCCTTGCAAGAGGCCCTTCGCGCGGCCCTGGACCAGGCCGACCCTCACCCCCTCTTCCGGGCCGTGCTCTCTCACCTGCCCGCCTCCCTCCCTGAGGCGGTGCGGAAACAGGCGGGGAAGCGCTATCTGGAACTGGTGTGGGCCTACCTCTGGAAGCAGCCCTCGTGGCGGGAGGCCCTGCGGGACCTGGTGGTCCGGGAGATCCAGGACCGGCTGGAGGCCCTGGCCCGGGATCTGGACCGTCTGCCCGCGGCCACCGCCTTGGCGGTGATGGAGGCCCTGGAAGCCCAGGAGGAGCAGCGGGCCTGGGCCGCGCTCCACCCCGCGGTCCGGCCTCGGATCCGGGAAGGCCCCTTCACCTTGCACGAACTCAAGGCCCCGTACCGCTTGGTGCCCTACCAGGGCCGGGCCTTCCACCGGCTGCGGGACGAGCTGGTGGACTGGGCCCTGGACCTGGCGCAGGCCTCCGGCCGGGCCGGCCTGGCCTGGGTCCACGGCCCCGGGGGCGCGGGCAAGACCCGGCTCCTGGTGGAGGTCGCGGTGGCGCTGAAGGACCACGGTTGGCAGGCCGCCTGGGTTCCCCTCGCCCCGGACACAGAGGAGCAGGTCCGCCGGTATGCCCGCTTCTGGGCCCACCCACCCCTGCCCACCCTGCTGGTGGTGGATTACGCGGAGAGCTTCTCCGAAACCACCCTCGACCACCTCCTGACGGCCGTGGTGCACGAGGCCGACCGGCGCACCGTGCCCCTGGCCCTGGTCTTCCTCACCCGACACGGCCCTGCTCCACCCGGAGAGCCCCCGACCTCCCTGGAGCGCGTCTTGCAGCATTGGTCCACCCGGGGCCACCAGCCCCTGCGGAGCCATTTGGCGCAAACCCGTCGGACCCACGCCTTACCCCAGGCGGCCCAGGAGGAACGGGCGGCCTTCTTCCAGGCCGCGCGGGAGGCCTTTCGGAAGCGGCTGCTCGTGCCCGCCTCCGTCCCTGAGGTTACCTATCCCCAGGAGGCGCTGCCCCGCCGCCCCCTGGCCCTGGTGCTGTTGGCCTACCTGGCGGCCTGGGGCCGTCAGGTCCCCCAAAGCGAGGAAGAAAGGGCCCTGTACGAGGCCGTCTGGGCGCGGGAACGGCGCAAGTGGTGGGACGCCCTCGGCCGGCTGTTCCCCCGCGTGCAGGGGGAGAATTGGCTCATGGAGCAGGCCATGGGGCGTGTGGAAGAGGCCCTGGTGGCCGTGACCCTGGGCCGGGCCTTCGCCGGACCCTCCGAGGTGCGGGCCTTCTGGCAGGCCCTGGATGGGGAAGCCCGCCGCGAACCGACGCGCGAGGAACGGGAGCTCCGGGAGAAACTGGCCCACGTCCTGCCCCGTCTGGTCCCGCCCGACCCCCAAGGGGAGGCCTGGCTCTCGCCCCTCACCCCCGACCCCCTGGCCGATTGGGTGCTGGCCCGGCAGGGGCGTAGGCTGGAGGCCCTGCTGCGGGCCTCTTTGCCCTTCCAAGAGGAACCCGCAAGGGTTCTGCACCAGGCGGCCCGGGTGGTGCGCCTGGTGGAGCGCCTGGCCGGGTACCCGGCATCGGACCGGGCGTACCGGGACGCGGCCGCGGCCCTGAGCCGGGCCTTGTTCGCGGTCATGGAGGCCCGGGCGCGGGCCATGGAAGGCCCGGAGCGAGCCGCCTGGCTCTGGGCCTGGGCGGCCCTGCTGCCGCCGGAGCCCCAGGCCACCCTGCACTTGCGGGAGGCCTGGGTGCACTACGCCCAGGCCCGGGTCCGCCTGGCCGCCACCCCGGAAGACCGGGCCGCGGCCCTCAGCAACCTGGGGGTGGCCTGGAGCGCCCTGGGCCGGCGGGARRAGGCCCTGGCCGCCACYCAGGAGGCGGTGGCGCTGTACCGGCAGCTGGCCGAGGAGAACCCCGATGCCTTCCTGCCCGACCTGGCCAGGAGCTTGGGAGCACACGGCCTGGTGCTGCTGCAAGCCGGCCGTCCCGCCGAAGCGGCCGCGGCCTTGCGAGAAGGCCTGCAGCACCTGCTGCCCTGGGCCCGGGCGTGGCCCCAGGCCCTGGGCGCCTTGTTGGGAGACTTGTTGGCGGCTTACCTCACGGCGTGCCGGGCAGCCGGCCTGGATCCCGACGAGAGGCTGGTGCAACAGGCCCGCTCCGTGCTTTCCTAACCCCGCCGGTGGGGAAACGCCCGCTGCTCCCCTCGGTCGCCGTGGCTTCTTTCTCCCCCTCCTGCCCTTCATCCCCCACGCCCTCGGGAAGAGAGGGGCGGGGGCCGCAGGAGGAGAGCAGGTGGGCTAGAGGGCCTTGCTTATGCCAAAAGGCGTGCTCTATCTCCGCTGCCGGGCGTCACCTTGGGCCGCTCGAGCCCCTTTCCTTGGCGCGTGGTTAGGGCATGTGGGAGGAGTGATGTTCGCTGATCTGCCGTTCCCCTTGAGGGGTGCGGCGATAAGGGAAGCGGCGCCCCAAAAGACGGCCTCAGGGGCGTAGAGGGCAGCCACGATTTCGGGGTCACGGGCGCGGATGGCCTCGATCCGGCGCTCCGTCGCGCTTGGCATGCGGCGTTGGGCCTCGTCGAAAACCCGCGGGGCCGTTTTTTCTCTTTGAGCGATCCTCGGTGGGGGGGAGGCATTAGCACCTCCCGGAAATCAGGATGATGGACGAGCAAAGTTGGGGAGGTGCCGCGCCGGGCGTTACGCAGCGGAGGCGCCCAGGGAAGTCAAGGCCTCGGCCACGCTGAACGTACCTTCGTACAGCGCGCGGCCGACGATGACCCCGGCCAGCCCGGCCCGTTGGGCCGCGCGCAGGTCGTGCAGCGTGGCGACGCCGCCCGAGGCGATGACCGCCAGCCCGCTGGCCCGTTGAAGGGTCACGGTGGCTTCCAGGGCCAGGCCGGTCTGCAGTCCATCGCGGCGGATGTCGGTGAAGATCACGGTGCGCAGGCCCGTCGCGGCCAAACGCCGGGCGAAGGCCACGGCGTCCAGGTCGGTGCTCTCGGCCCAGCCGCTCACCTGCACCCGTCCGTCGCGGGCATCGATGCCCACGGCGACGCGTGCCGGCCCCCAATGGCGCAAGGCCTCGGCCACGACCCCTGGCCGGCGGGCGGCCAAGGTGCCCAGCACCACGCGGGCCACCCCTAGATTCAGGACCTGGGCCACGGCGTCCAGGCTACGCAGGCCGCCGCCGAACTGCACCTGGGCGTGAAAGCGGGCGGCCACGCGCAAGATGGCCTGCAAAGCGGCGCGGTTGGCGGCATCCTCCTGGCCGAAAGCGCCGTCGAGGTTGACCACATGCAGCCAGCGGGCGCCTTCCGCGAGCCAGCGCTGGGCGATGGCCGCTGGATCGTCGGCGTACACCTTTTGGCGGGAGGGGTCGCCCTGGCGCAGGCGCACCACCCGCCCCTGGCGCAGATCGATGGCAGGGTAAAGGGTGAACATGTCGGCGTCCTGGGGAGGATGGGGTTTCGTGCCCATGGGCGTTCAGTCCTCCTTGGCAGGCAGGTCGTCGAAGATGTGCTGGATGAAGTCGGGCCGCTTGATGCGCTTTTGATAGTTGGGGATCAACCGGGTGTAGGGTTCGTTGAGCAGGGGCGAGGCAATGAGAAAGTCCGCCGTGGCCCGGTTGGAGGCCGTGGGAATGTTGTAGAGCACGGCGATGCGCAACAGGGCTTTCACATCGGGGTCGTGCGGCTGAGGCTCCAGAGGGTCCCAGAAAAAGATGAGCAGATCGATGTCGCCTTCGGCGATGAGCGCCCCCAGTTGCTGATCGCCGCCAAAAGGGCCGCTCTTGAGGCGATGCACCGAAAGCCCCGTCGCCTTTTCGATGAGGGCGCCGGTGGTGCCCGTGGCGTACAGGATGTGTTTGCTCAGGGTCCCTTGGTTGAAGGCCACCCATTCCAGCAAGTCCTTTTTGCGCCCATCGTGGGCAACCAGGGCGATATGCTTTTGGGTGCGCAGGGGGATCTGGAAATAGTCGTTGTCCATCGGGCCTCTCCTTTTGTGGGTGACTCATCCTGGCCAGTGCAGGAAGTTCTTCAACACTTGCAGGCCAAAGCGCTGGCTCTTTTCGGGGTGGAACTGCACGCCGAGGAAGTTCTCGCGCCACACCGCGCTGGCGTAGCGCAGGCCGTAGTCGGTTTCGGCGATTATGTCTGCCTTATGGGTCGAAGCGCAATAGAACGAGTGATTGAAATAAGCGTATCCTCCCGCTTCCAGGCCGGACATGAGGGGGTTTTCCCGCGTCCAATGGACGAAGTTCCAGCCCGTGTGAGGGATCTTCAGCCCTTTGTTCCGGATCTCCGGGGGGAAGGCCACCACCCGACCGGGCAACAATCCCAGCCCTTGATGGATGCCCATTTCTTCGCCGATTTCAAAGAGCGCCTGCATCCCGACACAGATGCCCAACAGAAGTGCGCCGCGTTGTAGGCTTTCCAGCACAGCCTCTTGCAGGCCGCTTTGGCGCAATCCGTCCATGAAGTCGCCGAAAGCGCCCACGCCGGGCAGCACCAGCCGCTGGCCACGCCGCACGGTTTCCGGGTCGGTGGTGCGGGTGACCGAGGCCCCCACCGCTTCCAGGGCTTTGTGCACGGAGCGCAGGTTGCCGGTACCGGCGTCGATGAGCACCACAGCAGATTTCATGGGTTCTCTCCTTGTGCCAGGGGTTTGCGAAAGAGATACCACACCAGAAAACCCTTAGGCTTACGCCGGTGCCGTGTGGGCTCGGGAAAGCCAACGCCTTGTCCCAGGGCGATGATCTCCGCTGGCGTGTAGGCGTGGGTCAGTCGACTGATGCCGCCCCAGTGCTCCACCCGTTCGAACCAGGGCGCCACCCAGTGTGTGCCGTCCACATCCGCCAGCAGCAGCACCCCCTGAGGGCGCAGCACCCGAAAGATTTCGGCGAGCACTTTCTGGGGTTCCGGCAGACAGTGGAAGGTCATCACCAGGGTTGCCAGGGCAAAGGTGGAGGCGGCGAAAGGCAACGCTGGGGCGCTGGCCTGTACCCACCAGGGACGTCGTGGGCCGAAGACGAGCCGTTCGGGCTGGAAGCATTGGTAGGTGATGTCAATGCTTACCACCTGCCGCTCAGGCAATGTGCGGCTGAGGTACGCCGCGCCGTAACCCTGCCCGGTGCCGATTTCCAGCACCGGGCCTGGGGGCAGGGAGGGCAGATGGGCCAGGCCAAAGGCGTAGGCGCGGGTGGAACGCGCTGTGGGCAACTGGGCGAGGAGGGGTTTGAGCGAAAGCATAGGGCCTTGGTTTCCTCTTGAAAAAGGTGTTTCCATTGTACTGCAAAGGAGAAGGGAGAACGGGTTTTCCGCTGCGCGCGGGGTGTGCTATCATGGGGGCCGTGACAGAGCAGCCAGGCAGAAGGATGCCCCTCGGTCGGTTGACCAAATATGTGTGGTTGGGCCTGTTGGCGCAGTTGGTGTGGGGGAGTTATCCACCCACGGCCAAACGCGCCCTGATGGAAGTGCCCAAGTTTTCTTTGTTGCTGCTGGCCACGACGTCCTCCACAGGGGTCGGATTGTGGATCATGTGGCGGGAGGAAAAGCGCTCCTCTGGCGAGGTGATCCGTTTTCTTTTTTATGAGAAGGTGCTGTGGGCGCTGGCTTTTTTCGTGGTGCTGCGTTCGGTGACCAATCTCTTTGCCATCGACCTGACTCACGCCACTTGGGTGCAGTTGATCTATCTGATGACGCCTTTCGCGGTGGCCATTCTGGGCACCCTGTTCTTTGGTGAGCCGACGCCTCCGTACACTTACCAGGCCCTGGCCCTTTCCACGCTGGGCGCTGCGCTGACGCTGATCGAGGATTGGGGCGATATTTGGGCGGGGTTCACCTCGCAAGATGTTCTTGGTCTGGGCGTAGCCGGGCTCTCCATGCTGGCCCTGGCGACTTACTTTCAGTTGGTTCGCCGTAGCAGCCGCCGGGAGGCCGGGCGGGGTCTGATCATGGTGCAACAGGGGCTGGCGATGAGTCTCACTTATCTCTTTTTGGGCCTGCTGACGGGGGAGTCCTGGTCGCCCTGGCGGCATGTCAGTTCCACTGGGTGGCTGGTCGTGCTGTGGGTCATTGGCGGGGTGTTCATGCTGGGCAATGTGCTCCAGGTCACCGCCCTCAGTGGGGCCAATGCCGCGCTCATCACCAGCCTGATGCCCTTGCGCCTGGTTTCGGCCATTGCCCTGGGCTGGGGGTTGTTGGGGGAGCGGCTGGCCACCCCCTGGCAGTGGCTGGGCGCGGTGCTGGTGCTGGTCACGGTGTCGGGGTATCTGTGGCTCCAGGCGAGGAAGGAGTAGCGAATGGCGAAAGACGATTTGCGTATTGCGATTGACGAGGGTTACAACGCTCCTTTGGTGGAAGGGATGGCCCCGCCGCGGCGGGGGTCCAGGGCGGTGGCGGCGTCCAGGGCACGGGCCAGGGCTTTGAACAGGGCTTCGACCTGGTGATGGTCGTCGCGTCCGTAGAGCACCCGGGCGTGCAGGTTGCAGCGGGCGGTCACGGTGAAGGATTCCAGGAAGTGCGACCACAGGCTGTTGGGGATGCCGCCCACGCTGGGGCCATGCCAGCGCGCACGCACCACGGCATAGGGGCGTCCGGAGAGGTCTACGGCCACGAAAGCCAGGGTCTCGTCCATGGGCGCATAAGCGTGTCCCATGCGCACGATGCCCCGGCGGTCGCCCAGGGCCTGGTCGAAAGCCTGGCCCAGGGTGAGCGCCACATCCTCCACGGTGTGATGGGGGTCGATTTCCAAATCGCCTTTGGCGTCGACGGTGAGGTCAAACAGCCCGTGTACGGCCAGATGACGCAGCATGTGATCGAGAAAGGGCAATCCTGTGGCGATGCGGTGCTGGCCGCGACCGTCCAGGTTCAGGCGGATGGCAATGCGGGTTTCCGAGGTTTGGCGTTGGATTTCGGCCTGGCGTGCGTTCATCGTATCCATCCTTGCGCCACGAGCAACTCGGCGTTGTAGACGGCCCCGCCGGCCGCGCCGCGCACGGTGTTGTGGGAGACCACCACGAATTTCAGGTCCCAGATGGGGTCGGAACGCACCCGCCCTACCACGGTGGTCATGCCGCTCCCCGTCGAGGCGTCCAGGCGCGGTTGGGGCCGGTCCGGTTCGCGGCGCACCGCCATCACCGGGCGGGGGGTGGAGGGGAGGTCGCGGGCGATCTCCGGGGGCTGGTAGGCCTCCAGGACGCGGACCGCTTCCTCGGGGTCCTGGGGGGGATGCTCCAGGGAGACGGAAGCCACCACGGTGTGGCCGTCCACCACCGGGACCCGGTTGGTGTGGGCCGATATCCGCAGATCCTTCAACCGGATCCCCTGGGGGGTGACCGCGCCCAGCATTTTGCGCGGTTCCCATTCCACTTTCTCCTCTTCCCCTTTGATGTAAGGGAGGACATTGCCCACGATGTCCAGCGAGGCGACACCAGGGTAACCGGCCCCGGAAATCGCCTGCATGGAGGCCACGAAGGCGGCCTTCAGGCCGAAGGCGGCGTCGAGGGCTTTGAGGACCACGCTCAGGCCGCTGCTGGTGCAGTTGGAGTTGGTGACGATGCCGGCCTTCCAGCCACGGTTGGCCTGCTGTTGGCGCAGCACGGCTAGGTGGTCGGCGTTGACCTCGGGGAGTAAGATGGGGACATCGGGCTCGCGGCGGAAGGCCGAGGCGTTGGAGCATACCCAGATGCCCTGGGCGGCCAGTTGTGGCTCGACCTCGCGGGCCACCTCGCTGGGCAGGGCCGAGAAGGCCAGCGCCACGCCTTTCAGGCTCTCGGCCGTGGTGGGCAGCAACGGCATCGCAGCGGCCCAGGCGGGCAGTGGTTCGGAGAGCAGCCAGTGCACGGCCTCGCCATAGCGTTGGCCCTGGCGGCGGGCTGAACCCGTGAGGGCCACCACGCGGAACCAGGGGTGTCCGTCCAGCAAGCTGATGAAACGTTGCCCCACCGTGCCAGTGGCCCCCAGCACGGCGACGGGGATGGGAACAGACGGTGCAGGTGCTGAAATCTTGGAAGATTGCGCGTAGGACATGGCTTCACCTCGTGAGGGGATGGGGTGGAACACCGTGATTCGCTAATCGCCACTCGTCACTTATTCTTCTCCCTTCGCCTTCGTCAGCCTATGCACCGCGCGCACGGCGGCTTCGGCGTCAGTGGCGGCGACCACGAAACTGATGGCCACCTCGGAGGAGCCCTGGGCGATGGCGAGCACGTTGACTCCGTCCTGTCCTAAGGCGGTGAAAATGCGACCCGCTACGCCGGGGGTTTGCTGCATCCCGGCGCCGACCACGGTGACGATAGCCACAGGGGGACTGACCAGGATGCGGTCGATGTCGCGGCAGGCGATTTCCGGGGCGAAGGTCTCCTCCAGGGCGGAAGCGACGATTGAGGCCGAGGCTTCGGGCAAGGCAAAGGTGATGCTCTGCTCGGAAGAGGCTTGGGTGATCAGGATGACGCTGGTTCCAGTGCTGGCCACGGCGCCGAAAGTGCGGGCAGCCACCCCGGGCACGCCCAGCATACCCCGGCCTTCGACGGTGACCAGGCGCAGGTGGCGGATCAAAGTAACGGCCTTGATCGTGCCAGGCACAAATTCGGATTGAGTCACAATGAGGGTGTCAGGGCCAGCAGGGTCGAAGGTGTTGCGCACTCGCAATGGGATGCCGCGCTCCACCACCGGCCGGATGGTTTTGGGGTGCAGCACTTTGGCGCCGAAGTAGGCCAGTTCGGCCACCTCGCGATAGGAGAGGCGGGGCAGGGTGCGGGCGTCGGGCACGATGCGGGGGTCGGCGCTCATCACCCCGTTGACATCGGTGTAGATGTGCACCTCGGCGGCGCCCAGGGCCGCGCCCAGCAGAGCAGCGGTGTAATCGCTGCCGCCACGGCCTAAAGTGGTGGTGACCCCCTTGGGGGTGGCCCCGATGAAGCCGGTGACCACGGGGGTGATCCCCTGTTCCAACAAAGGCAGCAAGCGCTCTCGGATGCGCGGCGTGGAGGCGGCCAGGTTGGGTTGGGCGTTTTGGAAGTTGGCATCGGTGACGATCAGTTCGGTTGCGTCCACGGCTTGAGCGGGAACGCCCTGGGCCTCGAGCACCGCGGCCAGGAGAGGCGCGCTCATCCGCTCGCCCAAAGAGGCGACGGCGTCGTAAGCCCGAGGCGTGACCTCGCCCAGCACGGCGATGGCCGAGATCAGCCGCCGAAACGTTTCCACCCGTTGGCGCACGGCGTCCAAGGCAGACGCCTGGGCGTCCGGGGGGAGCAGCGCGGCGGCGATGGCGCGGTGGGCTTCCAAGATGCGTGCGGCGGCGGCCGCGCCCCGCTTGCCGTTGGCGCCCTGGGTGGCGGCCCGGGTGGTTTCGAGGAGCAAGTCCGTGATGCCGTTGAGTGCCGAGGTGACGACCACCACCGGGCCGTGCTCTCGGCGGGCCTGGGCGACGACCTGGGCTGCCTGGCCCATGGCCTCAGGCGCGCCTACAGAAGTGCCGCCGAATTTAAGGACAAGGGGTCGGGGCATGGTCAGGCTCCTTCTTTACTCGAGGATGACAGAGCGGCCTCGGTCTTCTCGGTCAGGCGTTCGAGAGCCGCCAATAGTCGGTCGGTGTCTTGCGGGCGCCCCACGGAGATGCGGATGTGGTCCTTTAAGCCCGGCGTGGCGAGGTAGCGGATCAAGATGCTGTGCTCCTCGGCCAGCCGACGGCGCAACGCGGCGGCGTCCCGCCCCACCACACGGCAGAGGATGAAGTTGGCCTGGCTGGGGTACGGCTCCAGATAGGGGATGGCCTGCAGGGCGCGGAAGAGGCGCTCCCGCTCGTGGCGCAGGTGAGCGACGACCAAGCGGCGCTCGTCCAGGTCGGCCAGCGTGGCGCGGGCGGCCTCCTGGGCGGCCACGTTGACGTTGTAAGGTTGCTTGGCTTTCCATAGCGTGGGCATCAACCAGGCGGGGAAGGCGCCGTACCCCACCCTTAGCCCGGCCAGCCCGGCCCATTTGCTGAAGGTGCGCAGCACGATGAGGTTTTCCCTTTGGGGCACCTGGGTGATGCGGCTGACGGTACGGCCCAGGTCGGCGTCCGCGAACTCGATGTAGGCTTCGTCCAGCACGATCAGGGTGGGCAGGTCGAGCAGGGCGTCGAGCACCTGAGGGGAGGGGAGGGAGCCGTCGGGGTTGTTCGGGGTGGCAAGGAAGAGCAGTTTGGGGCGGTGTTCGGCCACGGCGTGGCGGATGGCGTCGAGGTTGAGGGCGAAGCTCTCCCCTCCCCCTTCTCCCTTCCCCTCCCTTACCGAGGGAGGGGAGGGGGAGGCCGCGCCGAGTGTCTGGTCCGAGCGCAGTCGAAGACCGGGCGAGGCGCGGCGGGGGTGGGGAGAGATCCGTGGCACCTCGACCACCCGCGCAGCGTTGAGCCGGGCGTCGAAGGCGTACATGCCAAAGGTGGGCGGGCAGGTCAACACGGCATCGCCGGGTTCGAGCAGTACCCGCATGAGCAGGTCGATGAGTTCGTCAGCGCCGGCACCCACCAGCAGATGTTCGGCCGGTACACCGGTGAAGGCGGCCAGGGCCTGACGCAGGGAGCGGCTTTCGGGGTCGGGGTAGATGTGGGCGTAGCGTAAGTCAGCCAATGCGCGGCGGGCCAGCGGCGAGGGGCCGTAGGGGTTTTCGTTGGCGTCCAGTTTGACGATGTCCTCGGGAGCGCGGCCCAGTTGGGCGGCGCGCACTTCAAAGGGCTGCACCGGCGTGTAGGGCGGCAGGGCGTCCAGGTGCGGCCGGGGGGAAAGGAAAACGGCTTGTGAAGTCATAGGGTACACCTCTCGGCGGATGTGAGAGAACGCGTGGTGGTATCGCAAGGCTGCTGTGTATCAGGACGATGTGAGTGTGCTGTGGCGGCGCTACCCGTTCCTGGCGAGGGGGATGGACCCGGTTCATGGGGTCAACGCGGAGCCTCTGTTGGTCCAGAGCCTCCAGGGTATGGTCGACGCGGTGGTCCAGGTGGATATGTTGCGCATTCATCATGATGCCCCGGATCGTAAGCGGGTGTGTGTTTGCGGCTCCGAAATGTACTGGTGGGTCGATGCTGATGGCCAGTTGAGCCGTTCGGGTGGGGCGTTGATGATCACGCTCACCCTGCGGCGAGCGGACGGACGGTGGTGCGCACCGATGAGGTCACGGAAGCGGAGTTGCCGTTCTCGAGGGGCCGCTGTAGGCTCCGCTATTATCCTGACACCGACATGTTGCTCTTTTTTCGGTGGGGGCTGCTATGTCGAAGAGGCGTCAACAAGGTCAGTGTTGTCTATTCTCGCCCGTGCTGCTGCGGCATGGGCATCCAGACCTTCCGCGTCGGCGAGGGTGACGGCCGTGGGGGCCAGATCGCTGGCGGTGATCGGGTCCAGGGCCACCAGGCTGACAATCTTCACGAAGTCCCAGACATTCAGCGGTGAAGCGAAACGCGCCGAGCCGCCGGTGGGCATGACATGGCTGGGGCCGGCCACGTAGTCGCCCAGCACCTCGTAGGAGTGTTCGCCCAGGAAGACGCCGCCAGCGTTGACGATGCGCTCGGCCAGGCGCCACGGTTCGCGCACCGAGAGGGCCAGGTGCTCGGGGGCGTATTCGTTGGCCAGGTCCACGGCCTCGTCCAGGTCGCGGGTGAGCACGATGCCGCCGCGGAGTTCCAGGGAGGCGGCGATGATCTCCGCGCGGCTTCGCATAGTCATTTGATGCGCCACTTCAGCCTGCACAGCCTCGGCCAGAGGGCGCGAGGGGGTGAGCAGGATGGCCGAGGCTAACAAGTCGTGCTCGGCCTGGGCCAACAGGTCGGCGGCCACCCAGGCGGGGTTGGCGCTTTCATCGGCGATGACCAGGGTCTCGGTAGGCCCAGCCAGGCCGTCGATGCCCACCACACCGAACACGCGGCGTTTGGCCAGGGTGACGAACAGGTTGCCCGGGCCGAAAATCTTGTCCACCGCCGGCACGCTTTCCGTGCCGTAGGCCAGAGCAGCGATGGCCTGGGCCCCGCCCAGGGTGTACACCGCATCCACACCGGCGATGGCGCAGGCGGCCAGAATGGCAGGATGCACATGGCCGAACGCGGCGGGGTTCCCCCGATGGGGTGGGGTGACCACCACCACCTGGGGCACACCGGCCACCCGTGCCGGGATGGCCGACATGAGCACCGTGGAAGGCAGCGGGGCCGTGCCGCCGGGGACATACAGGCCCACCCGCGGGATGGGGCGGATGAGTTGCCCCACGGTGCCGCCCAGGTCCTGGGTGATCCATGAGGTCAGCGGCTGCTTTTTGTGGAAGGCCCGGATGCGCTCCGCGGCGACTTCCAGCGCCCTGCGGGTGGCTTCCGGCAGGGACCCCAGGGCCTGTTGCCAGACCTCGGGGGGCACGGCAAACCCCTCCAGGTCCAGCCCATCCAGTTTCCGGGTCCATTTCCGGAGGGCCGTATCCCCTCGGGCGCGGACATCCCCTAAAATCCGGGTCACAGCCTCCTCCGGAGTCAGGGGTTCGCCGAAAATCCGGGCGATGCCCTGTTTTACCCGCTCGCTGATCGGGAATTCGTCGGGCGGTGTGCGTTTGAGGATGGTCTTGCGAGCGGTGGGGACGTCATAAATCCGTAGCATGGTTTCGCTCCTTTCGTCGTTCGCCATTCGCTATTCCCGCAGCGCTTCCAGCATGGCTTTGTACCTTGGCGGCTCTTCCTCGAAGATGTAGGTGACCGGGGTGACGATGATGCCGCTGCCGCCGATGGCGCGCAGGTCGGCGATGGCGTCGGGCAGTTGGTCGCGGCGCACCACGATGCTGACCGCGTACCACGGGCCGCCCTCGCGCACGTAGACCGGGCTGATGGTGGGGCCTTGCAGGCCGCCGATGGTGGGGCGGGTGAACATGCGTTGGGCGATGGCTTCGGGGCTTTCGCCGCGCATGTTGGCGATGACCAGCAGGTTCTCCTGGGCGCGCAGGTGGGCTTCGATGTACTCCAGCAGGCGGCGGGCCATGGCCAGCACTTCGGGGCGCTGGCGCAGCGCCTCGCGGTTGGCGATGAGCACGGCCTGAGAGGGTTGGATGGCGCCGTCGGACAGGGGGCGCAGACGGTTGTCGCGCAGGGTCTGGCCGCTGGAGACCAGGTCGCTGATCAGGTCGGCGTAGCCGATGGCCGGGGCGGTCTCTAAGGTGCCCTCGGCGGCGATGAGACGGTGGGGGATGGCGTGACGGTTCAGGAAAGCGCCCGTCAGGTTGGGGAATTTGGTGGCCACCCGCAGCGGCCGGCCCAGGCGCGCCGCGTGGGCCCGCAGGTCGTCCAGGGAATGCACCGGCCAGTCCTCGGGCACGGCCAGGGTGAGCGTGCTATGGCCGAAGCCCAGGGCCTCATGGAGCACGAGTACCTGACCGTTCTCGCCGCGCTTTTCGGCCACCAGGTCGAGCCCGGTGATGCCGAAGTCCACGCTGCCGTCGCGCACGCTGACCACGATGTCGCCGGCGCGCTGGAAGAGCACGGTCAGGTCGGGCAGAGCGGGGATGCGGGCGATGTATTGGCGGGGGTTGGGTTTGTCCACCCGCAGCCCGGCCGCGGCCAAAAAATCCAGCGCGGCCTGTCCTAAGCGTCCCTTGGAGGGGAGGGATAGACGAATTTGGGAATGCGTCATGGTCGGTATCCTTTGATGTGAAGGGAGAGGATAAAGAAAACCCCCGGCACCAAGTTGTACCGGGGGTGGTTTGCGTAAATCACAAAATGGTTGTGAGCTATGTCCACGCACGCACCAACCACCACCCGGTTGCGGGGGTAGTCATACCATGGTGGTGGTGAATCATCGTGGTGCGTAGCATGAGGCGATTATACGCGGTTCTGGCGTATCTGGCAAGGGGAAAAGGATAAAAAGCGGGGCTTTTTAGGGGCAGGGAGCAAGGGCAAACCATCATCCGGCAGAGCGGCAACTTTGCGACAGGCCTCCGGAAGATAGGCAGCCGGTATCCAGCCTCGCAAGAGCGTGAGGGCCACAACGGCCGGCGCTGACGGGCAATCCGGCCACACCATGGCGCCTGCGGCCAACCAAACGCTGTCGCCAGATAGGCCTGCATATCCTCTTCACACCAAGGCGATCCACAAAGGGCGTTCCGCCCATCGTCCACGGCCTTTCACCACCTTTTGCCAATGCGGTGGGGTGGCCAATCCCACTTTGAAGAAACGGAGCCAATCTTCCAAAGCCGCTTTCAACACCGGCTGATTGTCCTTCAGCAGGCTGATATAGTCCCCCTTTTTTCCACCACCTTTTGTACCAGGGGGCTTTCAGCAGGCCCGCATGGGCGCTCACCCCTTTCCCGGCTAACGGCACCCAGCAAGGTCAGAGCGGCGGCCAACTCATCGCCTCCTGCAACCTCCCGCTGCCCCACCACCCCGCGCAAAATTTGCCCCGCCATGGTGAGCACCTGCAAGGCTTGCTCTCCGCGCCGGCGTCGGCTCCCCCGCAGCGTTTTGCCATCCAGGGTATAGGCGGCTTCGCCTTTCCAACCCAGTACCTACGCCCGCACCACGCCCTCCAGCACCCCCGCATCCCGTTTCCGTACCACCCGCCAAAAGGTCGCCGGGCTGGGAAGATGCGGACGCGCCCATAACCCCAACGGCATGAAGTTCACCAGGCGTTGCTCCCGCTCTTTCGCCCGTGGCCACATCCCTAACAACGAATTCTCGCCGTGCATGGCGGCTAACATGAGCACCGCCAACATGCCGTACCGAGGGTATACCCTCTCATGACGGGACCGCGGGGCGGGCATCATACGCAATTGCTCCAACAAGGAACGCTTGCCTTTCTTTCCTGCCATCTTGACCTTCAAAGTTCGCAAGACACGAGGAAGGCCCTTTTTGTATACCACATTGTCAGAATTTTAAAAGCC
>DUEP01000019.1 GCA_011176535.1 Anaerolineae bacterium
ATCCTCTTCGCGTGGGAGCGCTTTCTATGCACCAGCCTTTGGATTTCCAGTCTATCATCTTCACCCTGCAGCGCTTTTGGGCCGAGCAGGGCTGCCTGATCGGGCAGCCTTATCACACCGAGGTGGGCGCGGGCACGATGAACCCGGCCACTTTCCTGCGCGTGCTCGGCCCCGAGCCCTGGAATGTGGCTTATGTGGAGCCGTCCATCCGTCCCGACGATGGACGCTACGGTGAGAACCCCAATCGCCTGCAGATGCATTACCAGTTCCAGGTCATCCTCAAGCCCGACCCGGGAAACCCCCAGGAACTCTACCTCAAGTCCCTGGAAGCCTTGGGTATCGACCCCAAAGTCCATGACATCCGCTTCGTAGAGGACAACTGGGAGAGCCCCGCCCTGGGCGCCTGGGGCCTGGGCTGGGAGGTGTGGCTGAACGGCCTGGAAATCACCCAGTTCACTTACTTTCAGCAGGCGGGCGGCCAGGTGCTCGACCCTGTGGCCGTGGAGATCACCTACGGCCTGGAGCGCATTGCCATGGCGCTGCAGCGGGTGCGCGATTTCAAGGCTATTCAATGGAATGAGCAGCGCACCTACGGCGATCTGCACTTGCAGAACGAGCAAGAGTTCAGCAAGTATAGTTTCGAGTTGGCCGATGTGAAGCGCCTGCGGGAACTTTACCATATCTACGAAGCCGAAGCCGAGCGCTGTTTGGACGAGGGGCTGGTCATGCCGGCCCATGATTATGTGCTCAAGTGCTCCCACACTTTCAACATCCTGGACACCCGTGGGGCCATCGGTGTGACCGAGCGGCAGGGATACTTCCGCCGGATGCGCGACTTGGCCCGCAAGGTGGCCGCAGCCTATACGGCCCAGCGTGAGGATTTGGGCCATCCTTGGGGTTGCGCCGACAGCCAGGCGGCCTACAGCCCGCCTCAGGTCCCCGCCCCGCCTCCGCCGCCCGACGAGCCGGCCGACTTCTTGCTGGAGATCGGCACCGAGGAACTGCCGCCCGCCGAACTGGACGCCGCGCTGAGCCAACTGCGCCAGGCCGTGCCCGCGCTGCTGGAACGCCTGCGCCTGGAGCACGGCGAGGTGCGCGTGTTGGGCACGCCGCGCCGTCTGGTGGTCCATGTGCGTGACCTGGCCCCGCGCCAGCCGGATCGGGAGTTGGTGGTCAAAGGGCCGCCGGCCGACCGCGCTTTCGACGCCGAGGGCAACCCCACCCGTGCCGCGCAGGGCTTCGCCCGCAGCAAGGGCGTGGCCGTGGAGGACTTGGAAATCCGCGAGATGGACGGCGGGCGCTATGTAGTCGCCGTGGTGCGCGAGCAGGGGCGCCCGACCACCGAAGTCCTGGCCGAGGCCCTGCCCCACCTGCTCGCCGACCTGCGTTTTGCCAAGACCATGCGGTGGAACGCCTCGCGGGTGGCCTTCTCCCGCCCCATCCGCTGGTTGCTGGCTCTGCTGGGCGATCGCGTCGTGCCTTTCGCCTACGCCGGGCTAGTCAGCGGGAAGGCCACGCGCGGGCTGCGCTTCCTGGAACCCGAGACGCTGACCGTGGCCGACCCCGCTGCCTACTTTGATACGCTGGAGTCCCAGGGGATTGTGCCGGACCCCGAGGAGCGCCGACAGCGCATCTGGACCCAGGTGACCGCGCTGGCCGCCCAGGTGGGAGGTGCCGTCCCCGAAGATGAGGCCCTGTTGGCCGAGGTAACCCATTTGGTGGAGGCCCCCACGGCGCTGCGCGGCGCCTTTGAGGAGGAGTATCTCGACCTGCCTCGTGAGGTGCTCATCGCGGTGATGAAGAAGCACCAGCGCTATTTCCCGGTGGAGAAGGATGGTCGTTTGCTGCCCTATTTCATCACCGTGGCGAATAAACCGGATCTCTCCCCACCCCCGACCGCCTCGGGCGGTCACCCCCTCCTCTCCCTTAGCAAAGGAGGGGAGGGGGATGGGGGGAGGGGAGAGATCCCCTTCCAGGCTATCATCCAAGGCAACGAGGACGTCATCCGCGCCCGTTTCGCCGACGCGGCGTACTTCGTGCACGAGGACCGCAAGCACAAACTGGAGGACTTCCTCCCCAAGTTGAAGACGCTCACTTTCCAGGCCGACCTGGGCTCCATGTGGGACAAGACCCAGCGCATTTGGGCGCTGGTGGACGACCTGGCTCCGCTGCTCGGCCTGGACGCTGACGAGCAGGCCACGGCCCGCCGTGCCGCCGAACTGTGCAAAGCCGATTTGGCCACCAACATGGTGGTCGAGATGACCTCGCTTCAGGGCATCATGGGGCGCTACTACGCCCTGTGGGGCGGTGAGCCGGAGGCGGTGGCTCAGGCTATCTATGAGCACTACTTGCCGCGCTTCACCGGCGACGAAGTGCCGCAGAGCAAGCCTGGCTTGGCGGTGGGCCTGGCTGACCGTCTGGATACCCTGATGGGGCTGTTCGCCGCCGGGCTGGCGCCCACAGGGGCCAAGGACCCCTTTGGCCAACGCCGCACGGCCCTGGGCCTGGTGCAGACTCTGCTGGCCTGGGACCTGGACTTCGACCTGCGCGCCGGCCTGGAGACGGCGGCCCGCCATCTGCCCATCGAGGCGAGCGAGGTAGCCCGTCAGGAAGCCCTGGCCTTCATCGTGGAGCGGTTGCGCCATTTGCTGTTGGAACAGGGGTATCGCCACGATGTGGTGGACGCTGTGCTGGCCGCCCAGGGGTACAATCCGGCCCGCGCGGCCCGCGCCGTGCGCCAACTGAGCATCTGGGTGCAGCGGGAGGGTTGGGCGCGCATCCTGCCCGCCTATGCCCGCTGCGTGCGCATCACCCGCGACCAGGTCCAACGCTACGAGGTGCAGCCTGAGGCCTTCGTGGAGGAGGCCGAGGGGGCGCTGTGGCAAGCGCTGCAACAGGCCGAGGCCGCCCCGCGCCAACCCGGCTCAGTGGACGACTTCTTCGCCGCCTTCTTGCCCCTGATCCCGGCCATCGAACGCTTCTTCGAGGAAGTCCTCGTCATGGCCGAAGACGAGAGGCTTCGCCGCAACCGGTTGGGGCTGTTGCAGCGCATCGCCGCGCTGGCCGACGGCGTGGCCGATTTGAGCCGGTTGGAAGGTTTCTGAAGCCAGGCGTGCAACTCAACGGGGCGCAGCCGGAAACGCTGCGCCCCGTTTTTTGTTCCAAGGTAGCCGGACGGGCCCCCTGTGGAAGCGCCCGCCCTCCTGACGCTTTCCTGACGTCAGGCGAACATGATGAAAGCGTTCCTTATCTTCGCCTCAGGAGGGTGCTATGGAGAGACGTTTTCGTTTTTGGGGTCTGGTGGCGGGGCTAGCTGTGCTGAGCGTGGTCGCCCTGGCCTGGGTGCGTTGGGAATGGGTCTAGGAGGGAGTGCAGCGTTACCCGGCTGTGTTCCTGGCGTTTCATCAGTCCGTGTTGGGCACTCCGCCGGAGCGTTTTCTTTGGCAGGCCTGGGCCGATGGCGGCCTGAAGCAACCGGACATGATGGATTACCACGACCAGTACGCCCGCGCCCCCAGGCCGGTGTGCCCTATCCCAACCAGCAGGACTTCCCCATCAGGGGCCTGGCCCGGATGGACAACACCTGCCGGGCAGCCTTTGGCTTTCAGCCGACCGGGATGGAACCCTGTCTGTGTCGCAACAATGTCACGGCACCCGTTTGCCCGCAGCTCGCAGAGCCGCCCATGGCAGGATGCGTGCAGACCCCTGATAGGCTCTGGCAGTGTGTGCAGGGCGGCGAACTGGCGCAGCAGGTGTACTGCCGGTGGGATAAGGAACTCTGCCAGTGGAGTTGTCGCCCCACTCCATTGTGTGAGCCACCGGTTCTCGTACCGCCTCCGACGGGCATGGAGAGTGGCTCGACCTCTGGGGCCGTGGTTCTCATCCCCATTCCGGATTGGAGCGGGGGAATCCCTCTTCCGCCGGGAGTGGAGCCCGTTCAGATTGCCTTTGGGGCGATGGACATCCTGCGCTCCCAGGCGGACGGTCAGACGACGCAATGCACCTGGAACCCCAACCTGTGTCGGTGGCAGTGCAACGATGTGTGTTTGACCATCCCTGAAGCGCCTCGGCCTGATTGCACTTATCAGGGAAACGATACCTGGCTGTGCGACGATGGCGTGTCTACGCGGACGACCTATCGCTGGAATCAGGAGACCTGTCAGTGGGATACCGAATCCGAGGCGTATTGCCCTGCCCTTCGAGAGACCCCCGATGCGTACCCCGAACTCCTGCAAGCAGACCGACGCCGGGGTGTGGAAGTGTACGCACTACACCGATACCGGAGTTTATGTGCTGCGCTACAGGTGGGATGAGAAGAAGTGCGAGTGGGAGCAGGGCCTGCTGTGCTCCCGTGATCCGCGTGAAACCTGCTCCTACGATACCGAGGACACCACGGGACACCCCTGGTTCTGCTCAGGCAGCAGTGCGAGTGGGATTCCAATCAGTGCCGTTACCGCTGCTGGGAGCCGAAAACGCAACCCAAACCCAAAGAGGATCAGCCAGTTTGTCAGGTGGAGGCATATTGCTCTCTGTTCGGCAGGAAGGCGGAACAGAGCCCGCGAGTCCCCCTTTGGGCGGGCCAATCTCTGCGTGGAACTCCAGGGCTTTTTAGGTTTGAGCCTTATCCCGGCGAGGCGGGTGGAATCTCCTCCGCTCCCCCCCGGCTCAGCAGGGCGAAGCGTGGGGAGGGTTCTTCAGCCCGTCCTGGGCCTTCATCTCTGGAGTGCGAGAATACGAAAAAGCTCTGGTGGAACCCCGTGTTCCAGGGAAGAAAGAAGGCAGAAGGGTTTATAATAGTGCTCCCAGACCATCCAGGGAGGTGTGCTATGCGGAAGTTCTTCGCTTTTCTCAGCGGAACGCTGACCGGCGCGGCGGTGGGAGCGGTGATGGCCCTCCTGTTGGCCCCTGCGCCCGGGGAGGAGTTGCGCGAGCAGGCGTTACAGCGGATGGCATCCTTGCGTCAGGAAATTCGCGAGGCAGCCGCGGCGCGGCGGGCTGAGTTGGAGGCCGAGTTGGCCCGGTTGCGAGGCCAGGGAACATCCCTGGCAGAGTAAAGGCCAACGCGGTGGGGATTTCCCCACCGCGTTGTTTGTCATCACGGGGTGCTCAGCATGAGGCGATAGGAGGCTGGCTGCCGGGTGAAGCGCGTGGTCCCGCTGACCACCAGGATCACTTCTTCGTAGTCGCTTCCGTTCAGGGTGATGGAAACGCGTTGGGTGGCGTCGGGCTTCAGGTAGCGCACCTCGGTCTCCCCGTGCCGGGGCTTCAGGATCAGCGCCAGACCGTAGCGTTGCGGCAAGGCGTTGTAGAGCCGCACGAAGCCCTGGGCCTCCCAGCCGTCTTCGCCCTCCTCGAAGTCGTTCAGCTCGCCCAGTTCGGGGATGGCAATGTCGTCCACCAGGAACCCGGTGCGATTGACGGCGGCGTCGGTGATGTACTCGAAGCGGATCCACACCGGCCCGCCGCTGTAGGCAGATAGGTCTACGGTTTCCTGAATCCATTGGGGGGAGGGGCCGCCTCCGGAGGGGCCGGTATAGCCCCATCCCCGGTTGCTCCCCGTGGGGTCGGCGTCGGTGCCCGAGGGGGTGTGAAGGATTTCCCAGGTCTGGCCGTCCCGCGAGGCTTCTACATAGACATAGTCGTAGTCCTGCTCGATGTCGAACCAGGTCCAGTAGGTGAGGGTGGCCGACGACAGCCCGGAAAGGTCGTACCGGCGGGTGAGGGTCATATCTGATTCGTCGCCGTAGTTGCTCCAAAAGGCATAATCACCGGAGTGGGGTTGGGTGGGTACCACGGGGACCGTGGCCGAACCCTGGAAGATGAGGGTGAATGGCTCGTTGCAGTCCAGTTGGATATAGTCCACGCCGTATTGGTGCACGGTTCCGGTCCAGGTGGTGTTGCATTCGCCTAAGATCTCCGTGGGGGCGAAGAAGGGCAGGTCGTCAACGACATTGCGGTAGCCGTAACGTCCCTGGTCGAGGCCGGCGTCCTGGAGGTAATTGGCGATGACCCAGTCGAGGAAGACCTGATCGGCGTTGTAAGGCGCGCCCAGGTTGTGCAGCACCTCATCCACGCTGGTCATGCCGTTGGCCGGGTCGGCCACCAGGGCGCGGGTGGCCTGCTCGCCAAAGTGGTCGAGGAAGTAGGCGACGAAGAGATAGGCCGCACCGTAGTGGGGCAGCGTGTCGCTATCGGCGGGGTCCGGCCAGGCGGTCAGTTGGATGTCCGGGTCGAAGGCGTAACGGTATTCAAAGCCGCTGGTGCGCACCCCGTTGAGTTGGGCGGCCAGTTCGGAGAAGCCTTCGTTGAGCCAGGTGCTTTCGTTGCGGTCACGATACCAGTGGATCATGTGCTGGAATTCGTGGGCCAGGACACCTTTCATCTCTTCGCCGCCCAGTTTCAAGTTGTCGGCGCTGAGCATGAAGGCCTCATGGGCGTTGGAGTATTCCTGCACCCCGGGGGGCAGTTCGTCCGCCGAGGAGAAGTAGCCGGCGATGGAGGAGCCCAGCCCGTAGGCGTAGATGATGTAAATGTGCGGGTCGCCGTCGATCCCTGGGGTCCACTCACTGCCGAAGAACGCGCGGTTGGTGGGGTAGATGTGCTTCTCAAAGAAACGCGCCACGGCCTGGGCATCGCGCTGGCGGTAGGAGACCCGCGTGTCCACCCAGAGGTAAACATGGGGTTCGGCGGCGGCCAGTTCGGCTTCGATTTGGGTGCTCTGGCGGGTGTCTTCGTTGGTGATCCAAAAGGTGGCGCGGTCGCCCACCTGATAGGTGGGAGGAGATGCTGGGGTGTTCCAGACGATGGTCTTGTGTTCCAGGCGTTGGGCTAGATCCACAGGGTCGTTTTCGGGGACCAGGATGTGGGCCAAGGTGTCCAGCATGGCCATGGCCTTGTCCTGGGCCTCCGGCGAGGGGGTGAAGACCAGCGCTGGGGTAGGGGTGGGCAGGCCAGGCGCTGCGGGGGAGGCGATAGGGGAAGACGAAGGAGTGCCCGGTGGCGCGAAGGGGTTCTGGTAGAGCGCCCAGGCGCCCAGGGCGCATCCGCCGATGAGGCAGAGCATCCCACTGAAAAGGACGAAAGCCAACACACAGGCGCTACGCTTGTTCATGGGCGTTTTCCTTTGAGGCAGGGCTGGCACTCAACGCCAGGATGGTGCCCAGGCTGAGCCAGACCTGGGGGCTGGTGAGGGAATCCTGGGTGAACCAGTAGAGAAGAATGGTCACCACGATCCAGAGGGAGGCGATGCCCAGCAGACGATGGGCGCGTCCGGATTGCGTCCACCAAAAGAGACTGCGTCCGATGGTGTGGAGCACAAAGGCCATAAAGGCCAGAAAGCCCAGCAGGCCGGTTTCGGCCAGCAGGCGCACGTACATGTCCTTGGGGTTGAGGAAGACGCGATGCACAGGCGCGATGTGACGGGCGATCTCAGGGAGCATGGTGCGCGACCACTCGGGCAGCAGGTCGTAAATCGAGAAGCCGCTGGCCCCTAAACCCACGCCCAGCCAGGGGTGACGCTCCAACAGGCTGGCGGCGGCCCACGCATAAGCCAGTCGTGGCCCGGCGTAGATGTCCACGATGTAGCCCACCCAGGTCTTCCCGGGCTTGAGATGAAAGAGGGCGGCGAAGTAGTTGATTTGCATCAGCCAGGCGAACCCTGCAGCCAGGAGCAGCGCGACGGCGGCCGCCCCGCCCAGCACACGAGGCCAGGCGCGGCGCAAAAAATCTGCGCTGAGGCGCTGGCGGCCCCAGAGCAGCAGGCTGAGGAGGCTCACGCTGGCCCCGGCGACCAGGGTGACCAGAATCCCGCTGCGGGAGATGGTGAAAAGCAGGAGGAAACCGGCCCACACCAGCAGCAGGGCTTCGAGCCACCAGTGACGCAGCAGGCGCTTTCCGCTCAGGAGGGCCGCCGCCAGCCAGGGGATGTAGAGGATGACCAGTTGTTCGGCGAACCAGGAAGGCTCATAGGCCATGCCGGAGATGCGCCGGGGGAGCAGCCCGTTGATGGAGAAGGTGCGCTGCATGCGGCTCAGGGTGTCGGTCGGCAGGATATGCCCGCGGATGGCGGCCACCTGCAGCGTGCCCCAAATCGCGGCCACCAGAAAGCCGGCGTAGAGCCAGCGCAGGGCCCAGAAAAGGTCCGCCTCACTTTCGTAGGCCCAAAGGGCCCCGACGAGGAAGGCCAGGCCGATGGCGAAACTGAGCCAGGCCCGGAGCGCCCGGTGGCCGTAGGTGATGCCGAAAAGAGGCGGGGGGTTGAGCAGCCAGCCGTGGGCGGTGCTGAGGAGGGCGATGAGGGCAAACACCCCCAGGGGGACCAGGTTGCTCAGCCAGCGGAACCGCCGCTCGCGCAGGATGCGCAGCCCGGCGAGGAGCAGATACGGCGCGAGGGGGAGGAAAGCCAGCGGTTTGACCTGGGTGGTGCCGAAGAAATCGGGATAGTAGCGAAAACTGGTCACGGGTAGGGTGAAAAGCACCAATCCCCAGAGGAGTTTTTCCGCCCGGCGTCCTCCTGACCAGTTCCCAGGGCGTTTAGTGGTCATGGCTCGGTCTCCCAAACCCCAGGGCCCAGCCCAGGGCCAGGACGAGGCCGGCCAGGGCCCCAGTGAGGGTGTAGGCCGCCAGGGGGCTGCGGCGTTCCACGGGCAGGTGCTCGGCCTGGGCGAAAAAGACTTCGATGTAAGGCGAGATGCCCCCAGAGGCCTCTTCCAGGGCGGCGATGTCCTTTTGAAGGGTGGTTTGGCGTTCGTCCAGAACCCGTAACTTCGCCTCGCATTCCGTTGGCGGGGGCGTTGAGGCGCATTGTTGATGCCATTGTTCCTGCTGCTTTCCCACCTCGGCCAGGGCCGCGCGTTTGGTGAGCAGCGCCAGGGCGATGCCCACCCGCTGGCGGACCTCATCGGTGAAGGCTTGGGCCCAGGCGCGAGCCAGTCGCGTCGCCGCAGGCGCATCCCGGGCGATGACCCAGAAGTGCCAGCGGCCATCGTGTTCGTCGCGCAGGATGAACTGGCCCTGACGCCAGGCGGGGTCCAAAGGCGTTTTGGCATAGGTGGCGGTTCTTTCCAGCACCGCGTCGCTCCAGGCCAGGGCTTCGAGTTTCTTGTTTTCGCGGGCCAGGAACTCGAACATCTCGCGGTCGGTGTCGGTGGGCCAGGCCTCTTCCATGTTGTAGTCCACGATGACCTCGGCCTGGGCGCGGTAGGGCGGAGGGGCCAGACGATAGACCACGGCCCCCAGCAACGCGCCCAATAGGCCGGCCACGATCCACAAACGCCAGGCTTGCAGCACCGTGGCCCAGTCTTCCAGAGAGGGGGGCTGAAGCAGCCGCTGTTTCCAGGTCATGGTGACGCTCCCGAATCGAGATGAGGCGGGGTGAATCGCCGCCAGGCGCGGTAACGCAGCCAGAGAGGGCCTAAGGCGCGGCGGAGGAGGTATTTGGCCGCCAGGACGGAGAACCAGGATCCCCCTTCGCGGAAATGCACCCGCAGCATTTCGGGCCAGCAGCGGTCGTCGTCCTTGAGGGTCTTGGCGTCGCCGTGGATGCGGAAGTTGGCCCACACCCGCGGCACATAGAGCAGCTGGCTGACTTTGGCCATCCTGACCCACAGGTCGTAGTCCATGGCGAAATAGAAGGAAGGGTCCAGCGGCCCTACCTGACGCCAGAGGGCGGCGCGGAAGAAGGCCGCCTGCTGAGGGATATGCACATACCCCCGGCGCAACCGGCGATAGTCGGTCTGGGCGGCCGGAAAATGGCCAATGATGCGCCCCTCCTCGTCGATGTAGTTGGCGTCGCCGTACACCAGGCCGACTTCGGGGTGCTGCAGGAGGGCTTCCACGGCCTCGCGCACGGCGTGGGGCTCGTAGGTGTCGTCGGAGTTCAGCCAGGCCAGGATTTCCCCGTGGGCGTGGGCGAAGCCTTTGTTGATGGCGTCGGTCTGCCCGCGGTCCGGCTCGGAAACCCACCAGGCTAGCCGGTTGGCGTAGCGGCGGATGATCTCCACGCTGCCGTCGGTGGAGCCGCCGTCCACGATGATGTACTCGATGTGGGGATAGTCCTGGGCCAGCACGGACTGGATGGTGGCTTCCAGAAAGCGGGCCTGGTTGTAGGAGGGGGTGACGATGGTGACCAGAGGAAGGTGGGTGTTCATGGCGCTTGCTCGGGGGGGCATGGCGAAGATTGTGGGCAAGGCGCGATTTTCCCGCCAGGGTGTGGCGTTCTGGGGCAAGTTTATCATACCTGAGGCGCCGACGGGCGGGGGTTTGGGAGAGAAAGGCTGTTCGTCCACAATTTGTGACGCTTTGCACTACCCTCTCTGGGGAAGTGGTGCTATAATCAAAGGCGTGACTCTATAACCTTTTGAGGAGAGGAAGCGATGGGGTATACAATTATCCAAGTGCCTGAAGGCGGCGAAAAAATTCGCAAGCCGGGTGACCAGTTGATTGTGCCCGACAATCCGATTATCCCCTTTATCGAGGGTGACGGCACTGGGCCGGACATCTGGCGAGCTTCGGTGCGCGTGTTCGACGCCGCCGTGGAGAAAGCCTACAAGGGCAAGCGCAAGATATTCTGGATGGAGGTTTACGCGGGCGAGAAGGCCTACAAGCAGTTCGGTTCCTGGCTGCCGGATGAGACCATCAAGGCGTTCCAGGAGTTCCTGGTGGGCATCAAGGGCCCCTTGACCACGCCCATCGGCGGTGGGATCCGCTCCCTGAATGTGGCCATCCGCAAAGCGCTGGATCTGTATGTCTGCCAGCGCCCGGTGCGTTACTTCCCCGGCGTGCCCTCGCCCCTGAAGCACCCCGAGTGGGTGGACATGGTCATCTTCCGCGAGAACACGGAAGATATTTATGCGGGCATTGAGTTCGAGCAGGGCACCCCGGAGTGGGAAAAGTTCATGCAGTTGTTCAAGGAGAACTTCCCCGAGGAGTACGCCAAGATGCGCTTCCCGGAGACCTCGGGGATCGGCATCAAGCCCGTGTCTGAGGAGGGAACCAAGCGGCTGGTGCGGGCGGCCATCCAGTGGGCGTTGGCCAACAACCGCAAGAGCGTGACCTTAGTGCACAAGGGTAACATCATGAAGTACACCGAGGGCGCTTTCCGCAAGTGGGGCTACGAGGTGGCCGAAGAGGAGTTTGGCGACAAGGTGTACACCTGGGCCCAGTGGGATCGCACCAAGGCGGAGAAGGGCGAGGAAGCGGCCAACGCCGAGCAAAAGGCGGCCCTGGAGGCCGGGAAACTGCTGGTCAAGGACGTGATCGCCGATATTTGCTTCCAGCAGACGCTGACCCGCCCCAAGGAGTTCGATGTCATTGCCACGATGAACCTCAACGGCGACTACCTCTCCGACGCGCTGGCGGCCCATGTGGGCGGCATCGGCATTGCGCCGGGTGGCAACATCAACTACGATACCGGCCATGCGGTCTTCGAGGCCACCCACGGCACCGCGCCCAAGTACGCCGGGCTGGACAAGGTCAACCCCTCCTCGGTCATCCTCTCGGGCGTGATGATGTTCCAGTACATGGGATGGAATGAAGCGGCGGATTTGATCATCAAGGGCATCGAAGGCGCCATTGCGGCCAAGACGGTGACCTATGACTTCCACCGCTTGACGGAAGGAGCCACGCTGCTCAAATGCTCTGAGTTTGGCGACGCCATCATCAAGCACATGGACGATTAGGCTTCAGCCAGGGGTGCAGTCGCTCACGCATACTGCACCCCTGGGGTTTTTCCCCGGCTGCCCTCTCTCACGAACGCCTTTTGAGGAGGTTTCTATGTCCAGGTTTAGTGAGACCCTGACAGGGTATGCAAAGTACAAGGGGTCGGGCCATTGGGCCTTTGTCCTCCACCGGCTCACGGGATTGGCCATCGTCCTCTTCCTGTTGATTCATGTGGTGGACACGGCCTTCGTGTATTTTTGGCCCGCGGGCTACGAGGAGGCGATTGTGTTGTATCGTAGCCCTCTCTTCGGCATCGGCGAGATCCTGCTCGTCTTTGCCGTGATTTACCACGCCCTCAACGGATTGCGCATTGCGATTTTCGATCTCTGGTACCCTGAGGGCTGGGAAATGGGCTTTGCCCAAAAGTCCGTGGTCTGGACGCTGGCCATCGCAATCATCCTTTGGATCCCGGCGGCGGTCATCATGGGTCAGAGCATCCTGGCCCACCTGGGTGGATAGGAGGTTCTTATGGCTACTCCTTCGCGCACGGTGAACATCCCCCGCAATTATGAGATGGTGGCCTGGCAGTGGATGCGTTACTCGGGGATCTTAATCATGCCCCTGGTGGGCATCCATGTGTTGATTAAAGATGTGTTGGTGGGGGTGCATGAGATCGATATCGTCTATGTGCAGCGTGTTTGGGAAAACATTGGTTGGCGCATCTTCGATCTGGTCTTCTTGACCCTGGTGTTGAGCCACGGGATGAACGGTTTGCGCCAGGTACTCATGGACTTTATCCACGGCGAGACGGGGCGCCGGGTGACGACCTGGATTTTGTTGATCGTCTGGCTAGCGGTGTTGATCTGGGGCGCCCTGGCGATTATCAACGGTGTCCGTCTCGTGTAATGGAGGAGGAGTGCGATGAAAGTGCATCGGCATCAATACGAAGTGGTCGTGGTCGGTGCTGGTGGCGCCGGTTTGATGGCTGCGCTCTATGCGTCGAAGAAGGTCAAGACGGCCGTGTTGAGCAAACTGTACCCCAGCCGCTCGCACACCGGCACGGCGCAAGGTGGCATCGGAGCGGCCCTGGGGAACCTGGAAGAAGATCATCCCGAGTGGCACACCTTCGATACGGTCAAAGGGAGTGATTATCTGGGTGATCAGGATGCCATCGAGTTCATGTGCTACAAGGCCCCAGAATTAGTGTATGAACTGGAGCATATGGGGTTGCCTTTTGACCGCACGCCCGAAGGGCGCATCATGCAGCGACCTTTCGGCGGTCACACGAACAACAAGACGGGGAAACCGGTGCACCGCGCCTGTCACTCGGCCGACCGCACCGGGCACATGATTCTGCAGACCCTTTATCAGCAGTGCCTTAAGAACAATGTCACCTTCTTCGACGAGTTTCAGGTGCTGGACCTGATCATGTCCGAGGGTAAGGCCGCCGGGGTGGTGGCCATCGAGTTAGCCACGGGTGACATGCATGTCTTCCATGCCAAGGCCGTGATCATTGCCACGGGCGGCTGGGGCCGCATGTGGGAAGTGACCTCCAATGCCTATGCCTACACGGGCGACGGCGCGGCAATCGTGTTGCGCAAGGGACTGCCTTTGGAGGATATGGAATTCTTCCAGTTCCACCCCACGGGCATCTACAAACTGGGCATCCTGATCACCGAGGGCGTGCGCGGTGAGGGCGGTGTGCTCATCAATAACGAGGGTGAGCGTTTCATGGATCGCTACGCCCCCACGGTGAAGGACTTAGCCTCGCGGGATGTAGTCAGCCGCGCCATTTACCTGGAGGTTAAAGCCGGGCGGGGTATCAACGGCCAGCGCTATGTGTACCTGGATGTGCGGCCGGAGACGGTGAACAAGTACGCCGAAATCGACGGGCGCACCAACCCCGACGGCACGCCCTACCGGGTCACCGCTGAGGATATCCTCCACAAGTTGCCCGACATCATCGACTTCTGCAAGACTTACCTGGGCGTGGATCCCACCAAAGACCCCATCCCCGTGCAGCCCACGGCGCACTACGCCATGGGGGGCATCCCCACCAATGTGAAGACCGAGGTGCTCGCCGACGAGAACAACACCGTGGTGCCCGGCCTCTACGCGGCGGGCGAGACAGCGTGCGTGTCGGTGCATGGGGCCAATCGCCTGGGGACCAATTCGCTAGTGGATCTCGTGGTCTTTGGCAAGGAAGCGGGCATCCATGCAGCCGAGTACGCGGCTGGCGTTGAGTTTCCGCCCCTGCCCGAGGACGCGGCCGATTTTGCCATCGCTCAATTGGAGGCCATCCGCAACAGCAAAGGCAGCGAGAAGGTGGCCGATATCGCCAAGGAACTCAAGCATGTGATGATGGACAAGGTGGGCGTGTTCCGCACGGGCGAGGGTTTGCAGGAGGCGCTGGACAGGGTGCGCGATCTGAAGGAGCGCTTCAAGCACATTCAACTCACCGATACCGGTCGCGTGTTCAACTATGAGTTGCTTAGCGCTTGGGAACTTTTGAATCTGTTGGATTTGGCCGAAGTGACCACGGCCTCGGCGTTGGCCCGCACGGAAAGCCGCGGCGCCCATTCGCGCGACGACTATCCCAAGCGCGATGACCAGAACTGGCTCAAGCACACCTTGGCCTGGTTGCGTGATGGTGATGTGGAACTGCGCTACAAGCCGGTGACCATCACAAAGTACCAGCCCAAGGAACGCGTGTACTAATCGGGAGGGCCGCCATGCAAGTCACATTGAAAGTCTTCCGCTACAATCCGGAAAAGGATGCCAAGCCGCATTTCGACACCTATACCTTAGAGGCTGAGCCCACCGATCGGGTGCTGGACCTCTTGGAACAGGTGCGCGATTATCATGACGGCACTCTGGCTTATCGCCGCTCTTGCGCCCACGGCGTGTGCGGCTCCTGCGCCATGCGCATCAACGGTCGCAACCGCCTGGCTTGCAAGACCCTGATCCAGGACCTGGGTACCGACCAGATCAAGGTGGAGCCCATCATGGGCCTGCCGGTGATCAAGGACATGGTCGTGGACATGGAGCCCTTCTTCGAGAATTACCGGTCGGTGCTGCCTTACTTCATCAACGATGAGCCGGTGCCGGAGGATGGGAGTGAGCGCTTGCAGAGTCCTGAGGAACGGGAGCGCTTCGACGAGAGCACCAAATGCATCCTCTGCGCGGCCTGCACCACCTCCTGTCCCTCCTTCTGGGCGGATGACCGCTACCTGGGCCCCTCGGCCATCGTCAACGCGCATCGATTCATCTTCGATAGCCGCGATCGGGGTGCGGCCGAGCGGTTGAAGATTGTGGCCGACCAGATGGGCGTCTGGCGCTGCCGCACGGCGTACAACTGCACCGAGGCCTGCCCGCGCGAAATTCCCATTACCAAACTCATCGCCGAGGTCAAACAGGCTGCCCTCACCGGCAAGGTGGAGTACACTTACAAGAAGTAAGGCCTCGTTATCAGGGAACCTGCAAGCCCCCGCCAGCGCGGGGGCTTGTGTCATCTGGGGATTATTCCCTTGGCAGTGGTCTTCGCCCTACCGCGTACAGCCCTAAGCGACCGTTTTCCCCATCGGAGAGGAACATCTCCTTGAGGTCCAGGCCTGTGCGGCGCAGCAGGGCCTCCAACTCGGCGGGAGTGAAGTGGTGCACATAACGCAGCCCCTGGCCCCTGTGTCGCCAGTCCAGCAGGTAGTCGCCGGGGTCAACCTGAGAGGCCGTCAGCCCCACCCGCTCCCAGGGCTGGGCACGCTGCCGCAGGCGCGGGCTATGGAGAAAAGCCCACACGGAGAGCATGAGGGCTCCGCCGGGGCGGAGCAACGCCGCGGCTTGGGTCAACACCCGCTGTCGCAAGGCCTGCCCCGGCAGGTGATGGAACACGGCAAAGGCCAGGACGACCTCGAAAGGCCCGGCGCTCACCTTGGAGGTCCAGGAGGGGTCGGTGAGATCGGCCTGGACAAAGCGGCTGCGTAGGTCGGCGGGGGCGTTGGCCCGGGCCTGGGCGAGCAGCGGGGTACTGAAGTCTACGCCCACATACTCGCCACGAAAGCCGCGCTTAGCCAGGGCCCGGAGCACCATGCCGTGGCCGCAGCCCAGATCCAGCACCCGCGCCTGGGGTGGGATGCGCGGCAGCAGGCGGTCTACCCCCGGTTGCAGCCGGCCGCGCTTTTCGGCAAAGGCTTCGCCGAAGGTCTGGTAGAATTGCCGATTGAGGGCAAGGAGATGTTTTTGGGTAAGCGCATCCACGGAGATCATTATACGCCATGCGACCACGGGAAGTCGAACTGCAGGACGAGGTGTTCGAGCGAGCCAGAGAAGCCCTGGCGGCCATCCGCGCTGGTGCCTCAGTGGAGGAGGCCCTGCGGCGGCATCCTTTGCCGCGAGGCTACCTGAGCAAGGCACAACTGGTGGCCGCCTACCGCCGCCTGGTGGAGACCGGCGTTTGGGACCCGGACCCCGACCTATTGGTCCGCATCCGCCTCAAGCCGGTGCGTTCCCTTTCGGGCGTGACCGTGGTCACGGTGCTCACCAAGCCGTACCCCTGCCCGGGGGAGTGCATTTTCTGCCCCGACGATGTGCGAATGCCCAAGAGTTATCTGCCCGACGAGCCAGGGGCGCAGCGGGCCTTGCAGCATCAGTTCGACCCTTACACCCAGGTGCGTTCTCGCCTGGCGGCCCTGGAGGCGGTGGGTCACCCGATCGACAAAATCGAGTTGCTGGTGCTGGGCGGCACCTGGACGGCCTACCCCAAGGACTATCAGGAATGGTTCATCAAGCGCCTGTTCGACGCGCTGAACGCCGACGATTGCCCTCCGGCTTGGCGGCAGGGGGACGACTGCGTGGCTCCTTCGCTGGAAGCGGCGCAACGCCACAACGAAACGGCGCGGCATCGCAATGTGGGGCTGGTGGTCGAGACGCGGCCTGACCATATCACCCCGGCGGTGCTGCGCCGCCTGCGGCGTCTGGGGGTGACCAAGGTGCAAGTCGGCGCGCAGAGTCTGGACGACCGCATCCTGGCGTTGAACCGGCGCGGGCACACGGTGGCCGATTTGCGCCGGGCGGTGGCTTTGTTGCGGGCGGCGGGGTTCAAAATCGTGCTGCACTGGATGCCCAACCTCTTAGGAGCCACCCCCGAGAGCGACCGCGAAGACTTCGCCCGCCTGTGGGATGGGCTAGCCCCCGACGAACTGAAGATCTACCCTACCCAACTGCTGCCCGGTACGGTGCTCCTGGTCCACTGGCAGCGGGGGGAGTACCGGCCTTACACCACCGAGGAGTTGGTGAACCTGTTGGCCGACCTCAAGCCCACCGTGCCGCCTTACTGTCGCATCAACCGCGTCATCCGCGACATCCCCTCGACCCATGTGGTGGAGGGCAACAGGCGCACCAGTTTGCGCCAGGATGTGCACGCCGAGATGGCGCGCCGGGGCACCCGCTGTCGCTGTATTCGCTGTCGCGAGGTGCGCGGTCAACCGATCCAGCCGAACCTTCTGCGTTTGGAGGACTATGTTTACCGCGCCGACTTCGCCGAGGAGCACTTTTTGCAATTCGTCACCCCCGACGACCGCCTGGCGGGCTTCTTGCGCCTGTCGTTGCCCTTGCCGGAGGCCCCCGAGGTGGGCATGGCCGAGGATCTGGCCGGGGCGGCCATCGTGCGCGAGGTGCATGTGTACGGCCCGTCGCTGCCCGTGGGCGAGGAGGCCCCCGGCGCCGCCCAGCATGTGGGCCTGGGCACCCGGTTGCTCCGCGAAGCCGATCGCATCGCCTGGGAAGCGGGGTATCGTCGCCTGGCCGTCATCGCCGCCGTGGGCACCCGGCGGTATTATCTGGTACGCGGTTTCGCGCGGGGGCGGTGGTATCTGGTGAAGCCCCTGTAAGCCCGACGATGCCTGCCGTATAAAAAAACACCCTGGCCTGACACCACCCAACAGGAGGTACACCCATGGGCGTGGAAGACCACCGTGCTTTGGAAGAGCGTCTGCGGCGTGAGGGCCGCCTGCCCCCCGGGCAGTCCCTCACGTTGAAGTTCCCTGTGTTGCATTATGGCCCCATTCCTCCCTTTGACCCGGCCACTTGGGATTTCCGCATTTGGGGCGAGGTGGAGGAACCGGTGCGGTGGACCTGGGAGGAGTTTCAGCAGTTGCCCCGCACGCGGGTGGTCATGGACATCCATTGCGTGACCCGCTGGAGCAAGTTTGAGACCGTGTGGGAAGGCGTCTCGGTGCGCACTCTGGTGGAGCAGGGCTACATCAAACTCAAACCCACGGCGCGGTATGTGATCCAGCACGCCGAGTACGGTTTCACCGCCAATTTGCCCTTGGAGGTGGTCTTGCAGGATAACTTCCTGCTGGCCACGCACTTCAACGGCGAACCGCTGACGCCGGAGCACGGTTATCCGTTGCGGGGCGTCATCGGCTACATCTCCGGCCGCCCGGACCTGAAGACGCCGTATTTTTGGAAAGGGGCCAAATGGCTGCGCGGGCTGGAGTTCACGGCTGAGGATCGGCCTGGCTTCTGGGAGCAGGCAGGGTATCACAACGAGGCGGATGTGTGGAAGGAGCAGCGCACGCAGCGGTGAACTGATCGGGTAGCCACCTCAATTCGTTGTACAATTTTAGTTTCCGCTAAATGAGTGGTAGAAGGGTAAAGCCACATAGCCGGCCAAACGGCTGGGGCACTTTGACAAGACGATTGAGGAGGCCCAGAGGCAGCGGTCAGGCGGTTTTCTGAGCCGCCCGGCGCCGCCGGGCCGCCGCTCCTTTGGGCAGATGTGGCCTGTGGCCGAGGCTTTTTTTCCGCGTTCGCTCGGGCAAAGGGGGCGCACTGGGAAAAACCCGGCCCAAGAGCGCCCGGCTTAGGCGCCCAGGGGGATGTTTTGGATGCCGGTCCCAAAATCCGGTGGGGTGCACCGGCAAGGTGGCGGCCGGGAATCTCTGGACCGAACCCGCCGGCAGGCCGGTTCCGGCAGCCGATGGCGGCTCTCTTCTGCCCACACGAACCGGCGATGAGCGCCCACCATCGGCTTGGCCGCCAAAGGGGTCTGCTCCACCGGCCAGCGATCCTGGTACAGGGCTTTGACCTCCCGCGGTGCCCACAGCAGGTCGATGGCCAGTAGCCAGGGTTAGTCGTAGCGCGGGTCGTAGATCGCGATGACCCGGAACGTGGCCTGCTGAGGGCCGGGAACCACACCAGGCAGCACCGGGTTGTCCCAGATTTGGGCGCGGTATTCGCGTCCTTCTTCAACCCAGGTGACCTCCTGGTCGGGCGGTATCGCGGCGAGGGGACGGTCTTTGTAGGTGCGCTCCAAAGGCCGCATCAGGGCACCGCACTTCGGCGGTCGTCCCTGCCTGGCGTAAGGAGCCCCTGCGTTTCGCCGAGCCGTGAAGTTCCTGGGCAACCGCACCACATCGCCCTGGACCCCCGCCGCCGGCGCCTCACGCAGGCGGAAGCCCGCATCCGGCACGGCGA
>DUEP01000020.1 GCA_011176535.1 Anaerolineae bacterium
ATATCTAGCCTGGACAGTCCTTTTCCCCTTTGAGGGAACCCGCGAGGACTTTTTGAAGCAGGCCCGTCAGGATTATCCCAAGGGCCAGGTATTCATGGCCTTTGCTGAGAAGCCTTTGGCAACTGTCCAGGGGATAGATTGGGTCAGTTGCGACGCTGGAAAAGCCGAAATACCTCAATGGGCTTGCGATTTTGGTCAAGCCGTTGAGACGCAATGGCCCGGCTATACAACCCTGGTGCTGCGGCGCATCCTGTCCAAGGCCTCATTGCCGGAGGGTTTTTTTCTGTACGGTGTGATGCCGCAATCTACAGAGGAGACTTGGGAGGTGACGCCATGAAGAGAGTGCGCTCTTTTCCCGACCGTTACCCCTGGTTCTGGCGCAATGCCCCCTATGCCATCATGATGGGTATTGTGCTGGCCTTTGTCATCCTGGCTGCCATCCCTCAATCCGCGTGCTGGGCAGGATGCAGTCAGCGGGATAAGTGGTGCAATGGCGGACATTGTGATTCGTTGACTTGCAAACCAGGTACAAGGGGACGTATCGTAAAAGCGTGTCATTGGTCTCCTGCCAACGAGGTGTGTGCGGATACTATGCAGGATGTAATCTTGCCTTGTAGAGGCTCCGACAATTGCAATGTGACGGAAGTTATCCCTGACGACTATTTAGGGCGTCTTTATAAGCACGCTGGGCGTGCGTGGTTGCGTGTTGGGGCTTGTAACCGTGACTTAGTAGGAGAGGATTGCGACTCATCATCCCCTATCCTGGATGTAAACATTGACAAAGTAGATTGCTGTAGCGGTGGTGGGGGCGGCGGAGGCGGAGGCGGCGCGCCAACTTGCAAATACGACCCGCCGGAAATCCTCCTCGATACGACCACCATCTCCCCGCCTTTCCCCCTCACTATCGGTCAGGACCCCAACGAGGTTGGCGTCACTGTCTCCCTGGATGCTCGCGGCGGCAAGAAGACCAATAACTGCAACGGCCCAGACCGTGCCAACATCAAGGAGTTTCAGGTGGTCGGCATCTCCCTGGCCCAAAGCAGCCGCGACTGGATTACCCAGGAACTGGCCGCATGGTATCTGGGGGCCTATGTCAAAGGCTCCTACCCCATGGCCCCCGATTGGGCGCAGGCCCTCAACCTCAACAAAAAACGCGCCACCCTCACTTTCCACTTCTCCCCCCTGGACCCCGGCTACTACATCGTCACCGTCAAGGCCGTGCAAGACCGCGGCAGTGACAAGGACACCACAGCCCAATTGCGAGTCCCCGTCTATCTCCTCGAAACTTCCATCGTGAGATAACCCGTGAGGTAACCCATGTTCACTTTTCCCGCCTTTCTACTCCCCGCCCTCTGGGTACTCAACGGTTTTCTCGCCCTGCTCTACTTCATCGTAGCGCACTGGGCCATTTGGGTCACCCTGCCGCCTCTGGCCTGGCTCCCCCTCACCGACCGCCCGGAGCGCCGGGGGCGCGTAGCCATGGCTGCGGCCCTGGCCGGGCTGTCCGCCATCCTCGCCCCTCCGCCCGTCCCCTACGCCGTCCTGCTCATGGCCTGGGCCGCTCTGGCCGCCGTGCGTCTGGAGCGCCACGACCCCCTCGCCCTGCGCTGGAACGCCGTACAGGGCCTGGCCCTGTACGGCCTCATCGGCCTGGGTTACCTAGCCTGGCGCACCTTGAGACCACTATCTACCGACCCGGCTATGGCTCAGGGCCTGGTGTACCTCAACGCCCTCATCGCCATCGCCCTGTACGCCTACCCGTTGGGTTTCCTGGCCCTGCTGGCCCAGGCCGCCTGGCTCCATCCGCCCATGGAGCGCCCCGAAAACCTGGTCTCCACCATCCGCACCAGGGGCAGGCGATAGGGCGATAGGAGGAGTGACCATGAAGCGCTTAGGCTTTCTTCTTGTTGTGCTGACCCTTCTGGCCTCGGCCTGTGGGGTAGGGCCGTACCGCACCTTCCAGGCCACCCAAACGGCTTTCCGGGCGACTGCCCGGGCCATCCAGACCCAGGCCGCTCAGGCCAACGCCGTCATCGCCGCCCAGCAAACTCTGCTGGCCGCCACCATACAGGCCATGGCCACTTTGTTCACGCCAGCCGTTTCCTCCCCCACGCCTACACCTTCACCAAAGGAGGAATCTGTGACCACGCCCGGGCCTACACAAACACCCATGCCTACACCTACACCGGAACCCCTGAAAGCCCTCACCTTCACCACGCCTAAGGGCATTCAGGTCACCTTGCACCGCGCTTGGTGGGCGTTGCAGGTGGAAGATTTCACCCCCACCGGAGGTAAGGTATTCCTCATCCTGGACCTTACTCTGTACAACCCAGGGGAGGAAATTGTCCAGGACTACACTCTGCCCCTGTATGCTACCGTGCACACTGCTCAGGGCTATCTTTTCCGTCCTGTACCCCTTCCTCTGGCTCAGTCCCTGTCGTTTCTTACCCTCGCCCCTCGCGACCGGCGGCGGGGCCGCTTGGTCTTTGGCCCTCTACCCCGATGAGGGGCCGTTTGTCCTCTCTATCCAGGACAACCCCCTGGACGGGAATAGCCGTCCCGTGCAGGTGCGGCTTAATCCCGTGCCCATGCCCCCAACGCCTGCCCCTACACCATAGGGCCACGGTCAGGTGGACGAAGCGGTCGCCTGGTGGCGGGAGGAAAATAAGAAATAAAAGTGAGCGCCTGGGGTGGTGACCGGTTTGCTGCCTTAAGGGGGCCTGGGCCTATGTGCCCACTTTTATATCAACTTCCGAGAGGTGCACTATGGACGACAGCGGCAAGGGTGCGCTGAATATTCTGGACAACGGCATACAACTCATCGAGGGGCGCTTTAATTACCTCTGGTTTCGCTTGGGTACCCCTCAGGGCAACCTTTACCGCGTCCTTACCCTCCGCGAACTCGTCCAACTCCCTCGCCCTCTCTCCGAGACAGGCGAACGCGAAAATTTCAACTTTCTCCGCCGTCAGGTTGCCGCCATGCGCGGTCTGCACAACGCCGGGGTGGATTTCGTGTACACCGCAGCAGGCATCTTCCGCCCCCACCATGTGGGTATTGTGCAACTGTACGGCGCAACCGCCGAGGGCCCCTCCCTGCAAGAAGCCGTCCGCTTGGCCCTTGAGCGCCAGGCCGCCGTGGACGGCATTATGGCTAATCACATTCAGTCTCGCCTTGCCCCGCCCAACCCCGATTGGGTACGCTGGATGATGGATTTCATGGCCCAGGCCGGGCAGGTTCTCCTGCTCCTGGGCCACCCCGACCCCCGCGACGCTCCCAAGGGCTTGGACGATAATCGTCTTGACCCTGACGACTTGGCCGCCGAGCAGAATGAGGCGCTTTTCCGCGCCCTGGCGGCCCTGCGCAAAAACTTTGTCTTCCAAGTCACTTCCCGCCAGGTGCCCCGCCCCTTGCTCAGTCAGCACCTGGTGGACGTGAGCCGTCAGGTTTCCCAAGTCGCCTCGCGCCAGCGGGGCACCAAATCCATTGGCGTTACCCTTTCCATCCCCCTGATGACTGCCTTGCAACAGGCCCATAGCGGCGGCTATTCCACCACCCACGCTACCGCGCACTCTCGAGCCGATGGGGTGAGTCAGGGGTGGAATATCGGCGAGGCCCATGGCCACGCACACACCGAGGGTGTCACTACGACCACCGGTGGCAGCGTAAGCCACAGCGTCAGCCACGGCGTCACCCACAGCACGGCAGATACTCAAAGTCACACTGTGAGTCAGTCCACCACTATCTCCGACAGCGTCACTAGCGGTAGCAGTCATACCGTGAGCCACAGCGTTACAAACGCTAGCGGCGTGGGAACCTCTCTCAACAACGGGTGGTACTCCGGTCAGTCCGTCGGCAGCAACCACGGCGGCAGCCTGAGTGCCACGGATAGCAGCAGTACCTCCACCGGCGTCACTTCTTCTCACTCTGTGAGTGAGGGAAGTGTTGAGGGTTCTAATGTGAACGCCGGTCTCAATTTCTTTGGCCTGGGCAAGGTGGGAGGCGGTCTTAACAGCAGCACCTCCCTTACCACCACCTCCGCCTCCGCTTCCTCTGCCTCCACGACTACCGGCCATGCTCAAACTAACACTTCCTCCTGGAGCGTCTCTCACAATACGAATTGGGGTGCTTCAGGCAGTGTGGCCCATTCTTCCTTCAGCAGCCAGGCCGAGACCACCGGCACGGCGGACAGCACCTTCCAGTCCCGCTCCCACGGTGTGGCCCACACCAGGGGCGAAGCCTGGGGCACGGCTCGCACCACGGGCCGCGCCGAAAGTCGCACTCAGGGCACGACCCTCTCCAGCTTCTGGTCTACCAGCCGTTCGGTCTCTGACACGGTGAGCGAAACACACAGTCAGGGCCAATCTTGGGGCCGCAGCCACGTGGAGGGCGACACTGTGGGCCGCACCCAGGGGCAAACCCTGGGCAAAGCCTGGGGCGTGGGCCTCTCCACCGGTCTGCTCCCCGGCGTCTCCTTGGGACGTTCCTGGCAAACCGAGGATGATGTCGCCATCCGTCTCACCCAACTCATGCGCCAACTGGTCGGTCTCCTCGACCGCGCTAGCGCCGAAGGGGCTTGGCTCACCCATGTCGCCCTTTTCCTGGAAGACCACGCCGCCGCCAAGACCGCCGCGGCCGCCGTCGCACAGGCGTTCCACGGCCCCGATGTGCCCACCCCTGTCTTCACCACGCCTCCAGACCCCCAAGACGAGCCCCTGGTGCGTACCCACGGCTTGGCTTTCCGCCCCTGGGAGGACCCTGAAGGCCCCGGCCGCGACCCCTTCAGCGGCATCCTCTGGACTAAGTACAGCACCCTTCTGGTGCCCGACCAACTGGCCGCCCTCACCTCGCCGGGCGTCTTCGCCGAGGGCACCGTCAAACTGGTCGAACCCATCCCCCGCAACAAAATCATGTTCTACCCCGCGATGGAGGGAGATGTAGTTCTGGGCCATCAGTTTTCCCCCGAAACCGGCCAACTCACTCAAGCCCCCGTCCGCTTCCAACCCTGGGCCTTCATGCACTTTCTCTTTGCCGCTAACAGCGGCTACGGCAAGTCCGTGGGCGCTGAGCGCCTGGTGTACGAACTGGGCAAGAAACTCGGCTTCCAGATTGTCGTCCTCGACTTTGGCTTTGGTTGGCGCAAACTCCTCAACGCCCCTGGCATGGACGGCCTGGTGGATGTGCGCCAACTCTCCCCCTTCTCCCCCAGGGCCCTGCGCTGGAACCCCCTGCGCATCAGCCGCTACATCCCGCCCACTCAGTTCCTCAAGGGCTTCATCGACACCTGGGACCAACTGACCCAGATGGGCCAGAAGCAGCAGCGCATTTGGTTTGAGACCCTCATCCGCGAGATGTATCTGGATGCCGGAGCGCTCACGGATGACCCCGATGTTTGGAATCACCCCCGTTGGGGTAAGGTGCGCGCGGGCGAGGACGCCCTTATCGGCGAGCCTGTGGGCACAGCCCTCCGAGATTTGTTCAACCACGGGGAATACGACAAACTCCAAATCCTGGCCGTGCACCGCAGCACGAACAACCCCCAACTCAGTCTCAAAGCCCTCTACGACCGTATCGAGGAGGCTAAGGAGAAATTCGGCCCCCGCGACCGCATCATGCAGGACATCCTCAGCGGGCTAATGGTGCGCCTGCGGCCCTTGGTGGTGGGGGCACCGGCCCTGCAATTTGCCCCCGGCCGGGACGCGGTGGACTTACCCGACTTGCTCTCAGACCAGCGCATCGTCATCCTGGAGGGCAAAGGCCTGGACAAGCGGGCCGCCGGGTTCCTCCTTGGTTGGGCCGGGTGGATTTTCTATTACGACCGCGTCAACCGTCGCCAGCGCCAGATGGACACCGCCCCCATGTTCATGTTCTACGAGGAGGCCAATGTGGTCTTCTCCGGCCTCTCCGCTTCTGGCAACCGTGAGGACAACGTGCAGTCCCTGGCCGAGAGTTACGACATCATGGTGCGGGATAGCCGCAAGTACAAAATCTTCTTTGGTTTTGCCGTGCAAAATCCCAGCCTGCTCCCCCAGGGCGTACTCCACTCTTGCCCCAATGTGCTCATCGGCCACATCACCGACCCAGAGGACAAAAAGCAGGTGCTCTCCCTCCTGGGCTACACCGAGGTAGGCTTCCAGGACAACGAGATGCGCCGGTTGCTCTCCGACCTTTCCGTGGCCATGATGCTGGGCCGCTTCGCCTACGACTTCGACCGGCGGGAGACCCAGACCTTCCTCTTCCGTCCCCTCCTGCTGGATGTGCCCGAACCCAACGACGACGAATTGGCCGAGAAACTGGGCCGCATCACCCTGTAGGAGAAAGACATATGACGACAAAGCAAAACATCCCTTGGTCTGTCCTTTTCCTGGTGCTTCTTCTGGCGGTACTGACCGGGATGGGTCTGCTGGCCGCCAAGGGCCTCATTGGCCCGGCAGTTACTCCCACGCCTACTACCTGGTCACCGCCTGATTTGCCCGGGCAACTCTTAACTCCCACCCCCACGCCAGGCTGGTGGGCTTCGCCCCCCGCCTGGCTTGCCACCTTCACCCCCACTATCCTCCCTACTCAGGAGAGCACGCCATGAGTCAGATTTCATCCCACCTCCATCAAGCCGCTAAATTGCTGTCCGAGTTGACCGAGTGGCTGGCTGGATTGCGCCAGTCGCCCCCGGATGACTTCCCTGTGCTGATCATCGTCACCGATCGCAACGAGACTCAGGTTAAGGACTGGCGCTTGCAGCGTATGCGCGACGCCCTGGGCATCGTTGCGGCCTTGCGCAACCAAAAGTAATCCCACCTTGTTGGAGGATAAAGACAATGAAACGCTTTCTCCCCCTCATCGCTGCCGTAATTCTCTTTCTGGTCGGCCTGGCCCTGGCTTCCGGTCTCTCCACACCCACCCAGTCCGTGGTGGTGGTCGTCAAAAGCCTGGACGCTGGTCACACCCTTACCGAGGCTGACCTTACTTTGGCCTCCATGGCTAACCCGCCCCAAGACGCCTTCACCGACCCCGCCCAGGTGGTTGGCCAAACTCTGGCTGTCCCCCGTCTGGCGGGCGATGTGATTACCGCTGCCGCTTTGGGCGGCCTCCCTAATCCAGCCCAGGCTCTCAAGCCCAACGAGCGGCTGGTGGCCGTCCAAGTTTCCCGCAGCAGCGGCATCGCCGGACTGCTCCAACCTGGCGAGCGCGTGGGCGTCACCCTGATTTTCGGTCACCAGGGCTTCGACCAGGGCCTCTACGCCAAGGCCACCATCGAGAACCTGCGCGTGGTCTGGGTTTCCCCTGATTTTCAGGCGCATTCCCCCAATGCCCAACAGCAACAAGAGGACATCCTGGTGGGTGGGGGACTGGCTCTTCCCACTCAGGCAAAGGAAGGTGTGGTCGCCCTGGCCGTGCCCATCTCTGCCCAGACCGTAATTTACGACTTCAGCGACTTGGGCCTTCCGCCGGAAACCCGCACCGTCAACGCCGTAGAACTGCTCAGCGCTCTCGACCAGGGCGGCACGGGCGTCAAACTCAGCCTCTACCTTGTCCCCGAGAAGGCTCAACCCTTGGTCTCCTCCGGCCTCTTCTTGCCGGAGTTGGTAGTGACGCCCGGCTCCACGCCTACACCGACCCCGACGCCTGCCCCTTAGCCGGAGGTGCTTCATGACGAATAACAACACCTGGTTAGACCAACTGACGCAAAACGCCGACGTCGCCACCGTCCTCTTGGCCGGGTTGCCTCAGACCGCCGATATGTGGTACAGCGTCATCGCCAACGAACCCCGCTTACGCGTGGTCGCCCGCGCCGTGGCCCGCGAGGACTTGCATGCCAAACTGGCCGCCAACCCCCAAATCCTCCTCTTGGACGCCCTGCTGGCCCAAGGGCCACAAGACCTGGCTGACTTGCTCAATGGGTTGCAGGTTCCCCTAATCTATGTCGTCTTCCCTGCCCAGATCCCCGACGCCGACTTTCATGCCGTGCAAGCCGCCATGCGTCGTGACGGGGTGAAGTTCTACCGCGACACGGCTAACCTGGTGGATCTGGTGCGTACCATGGTGACCGATGCCCAAATGCTACAACGGCAGAACGGTGCTTCTTGGAGCGCCGAGCTCAGTGGTGCCCGCCAGGTGCTTCCCGTGCGCCTAGTTGGCGTGTGGAGCCTGGCAGGCGGGGTGGGGAAGACCACCATTGCCAGTAACCTGGCCTTTGCCGCCGCCCGGCGCGGTATCCCCACCTTACTCGTAGGGATGGGTGCGCCTGACGACTTACCCCTCATCCTCGGCCTCAAGCCCCAGCCCAACATCACTACCTGGCGGGCGAATCCATCCCAGGAAAGCCTCAAGGCTGCCCTGCAAAAGCGCGATGTGGTGGATGTCCTCGCTGGGTTCCCCGATATGCTCTCCGCCGCCCAGGCCATCAGCACGCCCCCCGACGCCGCTAACTCTTTGCGCAACCTGGCTGACCAGGCCATCCGCTTGGGCTACGCCGCCATCGTCTTCGACCTGCCCCCTTCCATGGAGTCCGTCGCTGCCCTGGGCGTCATCAATCTGTTGTTGTTGGTCGCTCGCCCTTCCGTGGAAGGCGTTATGCGCACCGTGGAGGGCTACCGTACTGTGGTTGAGCGCTTGGGCCTGGAAAACCTACTCCACCCCCAGAACCTGCGTGTCGTGCTCAATCGCGTGCGCGATCGCATAGATTCCAAATCTTTCCACGACCTAGCTAACCGCTACCTCAAGCCAAATAACCCCCAGGCCGCCTTCCCGCCAGTGTCCGTGTCCATCCCCGACCGCCTGGAAGTCGGTCAGGCCCACGACCGAGGCGACTGGCCTTATCTCGCCTGCGACCCTCTGGCCCGGGCTATGGACACGCTGGCCACTGAACTGTTTGGCGGGGCCTCCCAGCCCCCCGTTGGTGACAACGGAACAAAACGTTTACGCATCAAACTGCCCTTTTGAGTTTGTGGCATCGTGACATCGCGACAGGAGATGTTCTCATGTGGCAACAACTGAACCAAATCGCCCTCACTGAGGAGCAGCAGGAGCGGGTGGTGAAACGAGCCATCGAAAGCCTGCGCGGCTTGGACACCGCAGTTGTTCGTAACCGCGAGCAACTGCGGGCGCGCGCGCGGGGGGGCGTGCTTCAGGCATTGCAGGCCCTGGGCTGGAACACCAACGCCGCTCAAATGGCCGCCATGGTTACCCAGGTTGTGGCCCGCGTCAGCGGCCTGGGCTTCCTGGACGATTTGCTCCGCCCGGAGGAGTTCACCGAAATCGCCCTTAATCCGGACGGTTCCCTCTTTGTCCAGCGCCGCGACGCCCGCTACATGGAACCCGTAGTGGGCTACCGCCCCACCGTAGAAGAGGCTATGCGCGTCGCCGAGGCCTTGGCCGGGATGGTCGGTCAGCAACTCTCCATCGCCAACCCCACCATCAACGGACGCCTGCGCCGTGACAAAGCCTCCGGTTTCGGTGGAGCGCGGGTAAAAATCCTCCACCCCATCCTCACCGTGGGCGACGGTTACCCCGCCATCTCCGTCCGCCTGTTCTATCCCCGCCGGGTGCTACCCCAAGACCTTATCGATTGGGGATTGGCTCCTGAAGGCGTCATCCAGGGCCTGCTGGAGCTGGTCGCCCGCAGGGCCCGCATCATGATCGTGGGCGGCACGACCATGGGCAAGACCACCTTGCTCTCCGCTCTTTGCGATGGCATACCTCGCGAAGCCCGCATCATCAAGGTTGAGGACCCTGAGGAAATCTTCCTCGACCATCCCAACGTGATCACCATCGAACCCTACAGCCCCTCCTGGGCCGAGCGGGAGACCATGAAAGCCTACACCATCGCCGATGCCCTGGCCGACGTTATGCGTATGCGCCCTGACTGGCTCATCGTGGGCGAGGTTCGCCGCGGCGACCATGTGATGAATCTGCTCCGCGCCCAACTCTCCGGCCACCCTGGCATGACCAGTCTGCACGCCTTTGGGCCGGAGGAGGCCGTGCAGACCATCGAAACTTTGGTTTTCAACGACTTGTCCATCGGGCGTTCTGGCACCAAGAGCACCTTGGCCCTGGCCGTCGATGTACTGGTCTATCTGGACTGGGCCGACGGCAAACGCCGCATCATGGGCGTCTGGGAGGTGGACGCCCAGCTTCACGGCGGCAATGTGAAATTCCGCCAACGCTACGCCTACGGCTCCGGCCAGACCACCCTGGAACCCATCCAGCGCCGTCTACTGGGCGATATGCCCGGCCGAACGGAGAAGGAGGTGTCATGATTGGTGTGTTGTTGTCTGCTTTGGCCCTGGCCCTGGCCGGGTACTGGGCCGGGCGCGAAGCCCTGGAACGCCTGAGCGCGGTGCGTTCCCTGGAGACCTACTACGCCGTGGCCCAAGAGGCCACCCCTGTGCCCGTGGGCAGCCGGGCGCACAAAATCCGCCTGGCTTTGGGAGAACGAGTCGCCGGGCGGGAGACGGAAGCCGTGGCCCTGTTGACCTTGGGCGCGGGCTTGGTTTTGACTTTAGTGGGCCTCTGGCTGCGTCTGCCCCTCTGGATTGCCATGGGGGCCGGAGGTTTGTTGGGTTACCTGGGCGTTCAGGGCTGGATAGAGGGCCGCTGGCATAAGGTGATGCGCGGCATTGAGACCGAGATGCCCACCTTTCTGCGCACCTTGGGTAGCACGGTCTCCGTAACCCCAAATGTCCTCGATGCCCTGGACGATACCCTGGCCGCCCTGGACGAGCGTGGCCCCCTGCGCGCCTGGATGGAGCGCTTTGTCCAGGAACTGCGCCTCCACGGACGCCGGGGTTTCGAGACCCTGCACGAGGAAGCCGGGCACATCTCCCCTGTCCTGCTTTTGGCCGTGGTGGAAGTGGGGCGGCTCTGGGAGACCGGCGGTGCCCAATTTGCCGACGCCTTCCGCCTAGCCGCTGAGAATCAGGCTCGCATTCTCCGCGCCCGTAGCCACGCCCAAGCCGAGATTGACGGCGCTCGTTCCACCCTGCGGGTAATCCTCTTCACCCTGGGCGGGGCTGTGTATTTCTCCATCCGCGCCAACCCCGTGCCTTTTGGCACCCCCCTGGGCCGCTTGAGCTTGTTGGCCCTGGGGGTACTGGTGGCCGTGGGCTGGGTTCTCTTGCAATCCATGATGAATGAGGTGTTGCAATGATGGCTCTGTTGGGCATCATCCTGGCAGGTTTGGGTTTGGCCTGGCTGGGTTATGCGGGTGTCTCCTGGGCGTTGGAACGCACCACAGGCTACCACCACCTGTTGGACTTCCGCGCCTCTCAGGGTCAGGGGCAGGCCCAGTCCAGCCGGGCCGAGAAGGCCGCCTTGGGCCTCTTTGCCCGCTTTTTCTCCCTCGATATTTGGGAGCGCCGTCTGCGCTGGGCGCAACGAAGTGGACGCATGACCGGCCAAACCCTGGGCAATATCGCCCTCCAATCCCTAGGCTTTGGTTTCCTGGGTTTGGTGTTGGCTCTGATCACAGGCGTGCCCGTGCTTAGCCTGGCCGTGCCCCTGGGCTTGGCCCTTCCCTGGGTACGCCTCTACAGCGCCGCCGAGGATGCCAAGGAGGCCACCACCCGCGACCTGCCCGCTGTAGCCTCCATCGTGGCCGCCGAACTGGCCGCCGGAACTCCGCCTGAGGAGGCCGTCCGGCGGGCCGCTGTGCTCCCCGGCCCCCTGGCCGGGTTGCTCGCCGACGCCCTCACTTTCGCCCGTGAGACCGGACGGCCTCTCTTTGCCCCGGCCAATGCGCCGGTGCGCGGGGCCGTGGTGGAGGTGTTCTCCCGCGAGGGCGTGCCGGCCCTGGCCGTTTTCGCCCGCCAGTTGAATGTGGTGGCCGTGAAGGGGGCCGAGGGCGCGCGCCTAATGAGCGGCGTGGCCCAAAGCCTGGCCGATGAGTATCAGGCTTTGTTGGAGCGCCGCATCGAGCAGTTGGACAGCCGCATCTGGCCCGTCATCGCCCTCTTTTTCTTCTTCCCCTTCGTGGCCGTGCTGCTCTTGGTGAACCTGGTGCCTGCTTTGGGAGCCCTGTGATGGCGTGGGTTGGCATGGTAAGCCTCTGGCTGGGCGTGTGCGCTCTCTGGGACCTGCGCACGCGCACCGTGCCCAACATCCTAACCCTGCCCGTCCTGGTCCTGGCGGGCTTGTGGCGTTTCCTTTGGGAGAAAGAGGCCACCCTGGGGTGGGCGCTTCTTTTGGCCCTGGCCTGGTTTGGGCTGTGGGTTTTGGGGGCCGTGGGCGGGGCTGACGCCAAAATCGCCCTTGCCCTGAGCCTGCTGGACCCGGGCTGGGGCTACGCCGCCATGGTGGGTCTGGTCTTAGCCGGGGTGTGGGCCAAAGTGCGGCGCTGGCAAGGCAAACCGCTACAAGACATCCCCGCCGTACCATTCATGGTCTTGACATTCCCACCGCACCTGGCTATAATCAAAGCGTCCATCGTGGGCGTAGTGCGCCTGGTGCACGAAGCCCCAGCGATGGGCTTTTTGTTTTAATCCCATCCCTCGGAGGTACATCATGTTGTCTCGCTTCCTCCATGATGTTCGCGCTCGTTTCATCGAGGACGCCCTCTATATCGCCGGGGCAGTGATTGCGGTTATTACCGCAATCTTCGCCTTGGGCCCTAAAATTGCTGAGGTGTTCAACAGGATTGTCCAAAGCCTGCCCTGACCATAGGAGGCGGAGGGTGCTGCGAGGATTTCTTGAAGACCAACAAGGCAGGTTGGTGGAAGACGCACTCACGCTCCCTGTCCTCTTACTTGTCGCCTTGGCGCTGGTCAACATGTTTCAGGTAGGTATGGCGGACTTGGTCGCTCAGAACGCTGCGCATTATGGCGCTCGTATGGGCGCTGTGGCGCAACAAAACAGTGTGGCCATTGCCAAGGCAGCGGCTCAATCGCGCATCAGTCAGGTTCATTCCACAGGAATTCAATTCCAGGTTTCTGTCCAGGCGGACAACCGTCGCGGTTCCGTGGTCGTCGTGCACGTGACCTACCGCGTACCCAACTACTTCGCGGGGCTGTCGTCCATGATGGGCGTGAACATGCCCCAATGGATTGAAGGCCACGCGGAGGGGAGGTTCAGGCATGAGGGTTGGTAGCCGCTGGGAGTGGGGTGGCTCTATGATTTGGGTGGCCGTGCTCATGCTTGCTACCCCCGCTATGATTTTGGCTACTGTGAACCTGGGCCGGGCCTGGCAAGGCTATCGCGCCTTGCGCTTGGCTACTGATGCTGCCTGCCAAGCGGCCGCCGAGGGCGGCTTGGACGCGCCGGTGTTCCAGTACATGGGCGAGGCCGTGATTGAGGATTACCGCGCCCGCTTGGTGGGACGTGCTGTATTTCTACAAGTCTTGCAGCCCTACTTAGGCAAAACCCTGAAGAACCCACAAATCTCCTTTCGCTTCCAGGGTCTGGCGCGGGTGTCCTGTGACGGACGGGCCGTGGTCATTCCCTTTGGCGACCTGGCTCTCCTTACTGAACCGCCCGCTGGTGGTAGGGATACGCTGCCACCCTGGCGGCCGCCCAAGATACCCATTCGTGACAAACCTGGTAACAATATCTCCCATGGCATCCACCTGCGCGTGGTGACGGAGAGTTGGCTTCGCGCCAGCCCGCTGCATTAGCACTTTGACAAGGCCACTCAGGTTGCCGTACCGCCCTCACCACGGCTTGGCCGCGCGGGCCGTGGTGGGCACACCGCGCACCACCCCCGTTCATCCTTCCTCAGGAGGGGGTGCCCCATGCGCAAAACGCGGATTACGGCAACCATGGTGTGGGTCAGCCTAATCTGGCTGACAGTGGAAGCCATCTTGGGGCGGCTGATTGCGTTCAAGGTGCGCCGGTTGTTCTTGGTCGTCCTGGTCATGCTTTACCGGCTGGCCTGAACCGCAAACGGCCCGCGCGGTGGCCGGTCACACAGGCCGGGCCGCTGCCCCAAGGGGCATTTACCCAGGTGAAACATGGAACTGGAACTGGAATTTCAGGGCAACGCCAAAGCCATCCTCTGGACCTTGGTTTTATTCCTTGTTCTGGTGGGCCTGGGCGCGTATGGCCGTGTGGTGACGCCCAATCCGCCCAAGGTGCTGACTTGGGCCGATTGGCGCTTTCGGGCCGTTCAGCGGCAGTACACCCGCCAACTGGCCGCCATGCGCCGGGACGCTGAGGCCCTGGCTGCGCTTCTGGACAGTCGGCCCAATTTACGCACGGCTTGGCAGGCAGAGCAAATCGCTGCCCGCTGGCAGCGGGCCGAGGTCCTGGACGCCCTGACCGGTCGCCGGGAGGCGCTGGTCCAGGCCGCTCAGGCCGTCCAGGACTGGGTGGCTGGACGTCGAGAGGAGGAGCAGGTGCGAGAGGTACTGCAACATGCCCTGGAGGGCCTATCCGGTGAGTAAGGCGGACGGCGTAGTGGAACGCTTGCATCAGACCCTGGTGGAGGCTGAGCGAGATTTGCGCTTGCAGGCCGAGGCCCAGATCCGGGCCTACCATGGTTTGATGCAAAACCTGGTGCATCGCCTGGGGCTGGCGGAGCACCTGGATGACATCCGCCATAACGACTCCCACGCCCCTGCCGGGTGGGGGCCGTCCGAGTGGCGAACCTTCTTCCAGCAGGCCCTGGTGACGAATTCCCCGAAAACCCCGGCCTGGGGAATGACGAGGTGCCCAGACCCCGACAAGAAACTCCGCGCCCAAATCCAGCAACTCACCGCCCGTATTGAGGAACTGGAAGCTGCCCTGCAACGGGCCGAGAAAGAACAAACCGCGCCTCTCCAACCTGAACATACTCTAACTACACCGGTCGAAACTAAAACCGAAGTCAAAACGGCAAAGGCTTTGCCATTGCAGCAACTGGTCGAACGGCTCAAAGGACGCGAAACCCCGCCCCGCACCCAAATTCCCGTGCGATTACGCGACGCCCTGGGCAGAGGGCAGCGTTATCAGCGCGAGGTGCAAATCCTCTGGCTATTGGCTCAGGGGTTGAGCATCCGACTGGAAGTAGACTGGGTGCTGGCTCAAGTCAACGGCTTGAAACCGCGAAGCGGGAGCATTCGCCGAACCTTCAACAGGTTGGCCCAGTTGGAATTAATCGAAACCCAAACTTTGCGCCTTTCCAAGCCTCGGACGAGTCTGGCCCTGGCACGCCTCACGGACAACGGGAGAGCGGTGGCCCAAGCCTTAGGGTTCGAGGTGCGCGAAGGCGAATGGGAGCGGTTGCTGCGCCTCCACGAAGGCGACCGCTTCTCCGCCCACACCGTGGCCGTGCTCATCTTTGCCCTTCATGCCCGCATCCGAGGCTGGCAGGCTGAGGTCATGCCTGAAGCCAATGGGAAGACGCCGCCTGATGTACTGGTGGCAAAGGACGGGCAACGGCTATTCGTAGAGGTGGAACGTGGGGAACGCGAAAAAGCGGCCAAATGGCGCAACATCGCCCAACTCAATGGCGGGCGCGTGGCCCTGTGTGCCATGACCCCCGACCATCGGGCATTGTTGGTGGGCGATTGCAAGAAACAACGTCTCCCTGGGGTAGCGACGGATTTGGAGAGCCTGATTTCTATTTCCTGGGTGGAAATCTCAACAGACACGCCCCTTTGGTTGGAGGAATGGTCATGAGCGATACCCTGGCCGGTTGGGATGAACTGCAACGCTCCCTAAACGAGGCCGAGGCAGAGAAGCCCCACGAAAACTCCGACCTTACTGACCGCATTCTGGATACCCTCCGCGCCCCCGTGCCGCGTTGGGTTGTCCTGGTCTCCGTTGCGGTGACCGGGTTGGTGGTGTTCGCGGCTACGCTTTTCCTGGGCGTCAAAAATGCCCCCCAAGAGCCGCCTCCGGCGGCGGCGATGACGTTGCCCACGGCCACGCCGATTCCCCCCACACCCACGGTCACACCAAGGCCTACGCCTACGCCGTTGCCCCGCCTGGTGGTATGGGCACCCGGCGGAGCATGCGCGTATGTGCGCCCGGCCCCGGACAGCATGGCGGAGCCGCTGGACTGCCTACCCAACGGCACCGAGGTCACCTGGACGGGGCAACAAAAAGAACACGGCGGGTTAACCTGGGCCGAAGTGGGCTTCCCCACCGACTACGGCTTGGCCTCCGGTTGGATGGCCTACGGCGTGGTCGCCTGGGACTTCTCCCCCAATACCGCCACTGGCAACCGCGAGACGGCGTTCTATGACGCTAATAGGGGCTCCATCGTACGCTGGCTTTCGCCCCACACCCCCATTTTGCTCGACCACGAACAGGATGGCTACGCCTGGGTGCAATTGCCCAACGGGGAGTGGGGTTGGGTAACCGTGAAGGATTTGGACCTGGGAAGGTAACGGGGTGTATCCCCAGGGAGCAGCAGAGGATTGTGCGACACATTTTTTCGCCGATAACGGCCCATTTTGGGCGGTTTTTGCGGCGCAAGACACTGTTTTGTGTCGCACAAGGCTTCTTGTGCGACACATTTTTACGGTGGCCAACCAGGCCCCCGGGCAGTCCCGACGGTGGGGCGAGTTCGCTCGCCCCTCGGTCGGGGCTGCCCGCCCCCCATGCCCGGCACCTTAACAAGCAAAGCAGAAGGGATGTCGTGGCCGCCCACCTTCTGGTGCGGTGGCCTATCCCCGTGGGTACGGCACGGATGAGGATGCGAACGTTTCGCCCTCCCCGTCCGTACCACGGGGAGGGCCATTCCTATCCAGGAGGTGAGCGATGTCCGAAAAGACCTTTGCCGATATCCTGCATGAGCTGGCTAAGCCGTTCTCGGTGAACGCCGTCCAATGGCGGCCGCGGCGGGAGGCGCTGGCCCACTTGCGGCGCATACGGCGCAGGTGGCTTTCTTTCACCTCCACGCCGATGCGCGCGGCCCAGCGCTGCACCTCAGCCTTGAAGATTTCGCGGCGCACCAGGTCATCCGTGGTCCTACTCATGGCGACGCACCAACACGTCCATCAGACTTTGCACCACTTCGGACAAGTTCTTCTGAACCCCGTGACGCCGCAGCACCTTGTACGAAGGCTTCTTTGTACAGCGCACAGGCTTCCCGATCGACGGCCACCATGAGGGCCTTGTAGCCCAGGGGTTCCACGTATTGGCGGTAGTGCTCGACCACGAAGCGGGCCACGCGCTGGATGCGGTCGGGGTTCTTGAGCATGTTGCGCAGGGTGACGGCCCGAGGGGTCCAAGAACGCGGGCTTGCGCATTGTATCGCCCAGGCGGATTTCCGCGTCCTGGATGTCGTGGATGACTACATTCATCCAGGCCATGGCGTAGGCGGAGGCGTTGATGTCTTGCCCAAAGACGCGAATTTCCTCGATGTGGCCGGGGATTTTCAGACGGCCATTCTCCTCCTCGCCGTACTTCTCCAGGAAGCGGAGGAAGGTCTTGACCAGGAGGCCGCCGGAGCCGCAGGTGGGGTCGTACACGCTCATGCCAGGTTCGGGATCGAGAATGCGGGCCATAAGCACGCCGACCATGCGCGGGGTGTAGAATTCGCCGGCGGATTGGCCCGCCCCCTCCGCGAACTTGCGCAGGAGGTACTCATAGGCGCGGCCCAGGATGTCGGGCTCCACATCGCGCAGGCCCAAACGGTGCTGGGAAAGCACCTGGATCAGGCGGTGCAGGTAGGGGTCGTCCACGATGCGCTGGCCCGCGGTGGTGGCGTTGAAATCGGTGATGTCGATGACACCGCTCAGGCGCGGGTTCTCGCGGGCCACGGCCCGCACCGCATCGGTCAACTGCTGGCCCAGATTGTGGACGGGCAGGTTGCGGATGTGGGCCCAGCGGGCTCCGGGCGGGATGTAAAAGCGGACCAGGTCGTGGTCCTGCTCGACCAGGTTAAGCGCCTCGTCCAGGGGCATGGCGAATTCCCCGGCCACGCGCTGGACCTCATCGTCGAACACGTCGGACAGGCGCTTGAGGAAGACGAGGGGGAGGATGTAGTCCTTGAACTTGGGCGCGTCCACAGGCCCACGCAACTTGCAGGCTGCATCCCAGAGCCAGGATTCGAGCGTGGAAATGTCCAGGGAAGTCATAGGTTTCTGCACTCCGTGGGATGAGAGGTATGAAATGTCAACTGAGACCGGGGGATCAAGAAACGCAGAGTATATCAGGCCGAA